>JAZQSG010000282.1:0-1864 GCA_045630025.1 Acutalibacteraceae bacterium | reverse complement strand
TGCACCTAAAAAAGATAAATTTTTAGTGGAATAAAAGGCAAAAAGCCACGATAACGCTGACGCGTATCGTGGCTTTTTAACATATTAGGCCGCAAAAATTTGCTTTTTTAGGCGGTTTATCCCTAACCGCAACTCCCTTTTGATGGGCGGTTTTTTGTTATTTAATTAATTCTTTTGATATAAAAAGGCGGGCTTGGCAGGGGGCGATATCTATGGGGGCTTTATCGGTATTTAAATACTCGGCTTTGGTAAACCATTCGTACCAATCACCCTTTTGGGGCAATTGCACAAAGCCGTTTACGCCCTCTGCTTGGGTGGCAAACACGCCCAACAGCTTACTGTTGCCGTGAACCACCGCCTCGCCGCTTACTATGGCTTTAACGCCACAGCGTTTTATAATATCCATCAGCCGCACGTGGTCAATATTGTTATCGAGCATAAGCCATAGGTTTCCCTTTTTAGCAATTGTTACCCCCGTATGGTCGGCGTATATTTCTTCATCAGCCCCCGACACAAGGTTAAAAACACAATGGGGCGCAGGCAATTTTTGATTATAGCGCACCCTCATACCGGTAAGCTCGTAAACCTTATCAAGAGAAAAATCACCGCTGCACACGCCGGGTAAATCGGCAAAAATGAGCTGACAATCATCCCTCACCTTGTTTTTAACGGCATCCAATTTTTCTTTGGTGATAAGCATGGGCTGCGAGAATATAAGCAGCTTGTATTTTGATAAATCAAGCCCCTCTAGATCGGTCATTCGATATTCGTTAAAGGGTATGCCCGTGTAAAGCAGCTGAGAACGCAGCTTAAGCCCTATGCCGCCGTAATAATTGGCGGCGGTATCGCTGATAAGCAAAACCTCGCAAATATCATCGGCAGGGGCAGACCGCAAATTCTCGTGCACCTTAACCTGGTCGGCAACCAGGGTCATCAGCTCGTCGTCATCATACCACAAATGCTGAGCGTCGCCCTGCTCCATCCACCACCAGCCGGCTTTGACCTGCTCTAATTTACAGACCTCTCGCCACAAAACGTTGGCTGAGCCGTTAAAATCGACGGCAGGGGTAACATTGATGTGGGATGCAAACTTGCGAGGATCCCAGGCGGTGTGGGGTCGGTTATCTATCTCTTCAACAAACATCTTTTTGCTCATAATTGACGCTACCCTGGGCACGCTGCCGCCATAGCCACCCGGCTGGGGGCTGAAATAGGGCTTGGGTGCAGAGACGTAATCGACGTAAGGGCTTGCAAGAATTTCGTCAAGATGCTCGTGACCGTAATTTTCGTAGCCGTAAAAGACACCAACCGCCAAATCAGGAGCAAGGTCTTTTGCGGTTTTGGCAAGCTGCAAAAAGGCATCCTTAACCGACTGACTGTGAAAAAGCTCGTAATCTCTGTAATTTGCAGATTTACCGTCTTGTTTATATATGGCTTCGGGGCTTTCGTTGGTGCCAATGCGGTCGCACGGCATAGGAACGCAAGGGGTATCCCAATTTAAATCAGGATTGTTCCAGGCCTTTCGCAGGGCGTCTAACGAGCCGTATTTTTCAACCGCCCAATTAAAGAAATCGTTGGTATGCTTAATGCTGAAATCCCCAAGCTTTGAGCCGCCGTTGCCCCAATGAAGCAGCTCGCAGGTGCCGCCAAAGCATATGTGAAAGCCAATAATGCGGTCTTTATAAGGGCCGCTGAGCATATGCTTTACGGCCGCCTCAAGGGCCTTGCAGGCATCCTTTACCCACAGCTTTGAGCTAAAGCTTTGCAGGCCTATCGGCTCGGCCAACCTTACGGGCTGCAGGCCGTTGGGCTGAGGGGGGGCCGTCATATCGTAGGTGGTGTTTACCCTGCCCTCTTTAACCAG
>JAZQSG010000281.1:0-13788 GCA_045630025.1 Acutalibacteraceae bacterium | reverse complement strand
TCTTACGCCGGTACGACGGGGTTCTTCATATTCGGGTTCTTCAGTAACAACCTCTTCCTCAGGTTCGTCTGCAGGGGTGAAGAAATTTTTAAAATTCTCTTTAAAGCCCATAATATATTCTCCTTTAAAAATAATAAAATCATTTGTATTCTCGAGCGCCGAACAGTATGGAACCAAGGCGGATTATATTGGCACCCGACTTGATTGCTTGTTCAAAATCGCCCGACATTCCCATAGACAAAAAGTCCATATCAATATTATATAATTTTTTGTTCGAAAGGTCAATAAACAACTGATACATTTTATCAAAAAATCCGCAAATTTCTTTGTCATTTTCGCATATTGGGGGGATACACATTAATCCTTTGACCTTTATGCCCTCCAAGGTGGAAATTTGGCACAAAAAATCCTCTGTTTGCGCCGCGTCTATACCCGACTTTGAGGCCTCGTCACCGATGTTGATTTCTACCAGCACGTCGGTTGTTATGCCCTTTTCAATACTACGCTTTGAAATCTCTGCCGCCAGGTGGTTCGAATCCACCGATTGCACCATAGACACCTTGCCCACGATGGCCTTTACCTTGTTGGTTTGCAGGCGACCGATGTGATGGCGCAGGGCACTTTTATCAAGAAAATCGTATTTTTCGCACATCTCTTGAACGCGGTTTTCACCGATAAGGGTTATTCCCCTGCCAATGGCGTGGTTGATAACCTCGACGGGCACCGTTTTGGTGGCGGCAAGCAGCTGAATATCCTTGGCATTTTTACCAACCGAAAAAGCTGCCGCCTCGATTTTTTCAAGAACGTATTTGTAGTTTTCGTCAAACAAGCGGCATCTGGCCGCAAGCTCTTCCTTAGAGAGATTTGCCATCATACAAGTTTTTCCCCTTTATAACCACGTCGTCATAAATATGCAGTCCCTTTTCCATAGGGTCGGAGCGCTGACAAATTACGTATCCGTTGCCGGTGTAAAGCACCTTGACGGGCACAAACTCTATGGTGGTGCCGTTAGATACGTAAACACCCTTTTTGCCATCCTTTACGCGAATGGCCTTGTCAGATATGCGCAAGCCGTCATAGGTGCGCAAAACAACGCTGACCGAGGGGGTGCGAAGGGCCGAAAGCTCGCTGTTCATATAACTGCAGCTGAGCACCAGCACCGCCTTGTCGGATGCGGCACTTTTATTAACCTGCAAAACGGTTGCAGGCACGTTAACCACACGGGAGGTGGATATATCAACGCTTACCTTATCGTTAGGTGAAAACTGCAAGGACTGCTCAAAGGTTATGCCTACGGCAATGTACCAGGTTACGTCGCTTACAACCTTGCCGACGGCGTTTTCGTTGGGCGTTTGCCCTTTTACAGACGCTAATTTTTCGGGAGTAAGAGAGTCAATATCATCTACACTCAAAACGCCCTCGTAGCCGTCAACCGACGATATAAAGTAACCTGCACAAGGGGCCTTTACGCTGCCGATAGAGCCACCCGTTGCCGCGGCAAGCTGCTCTCGCTCTTGCTTAAGGGTAGAGATAAGAAGGGTAAAATCTGCACCCTGGCCCGTTACCGTTTGACGGCGGTTGACCACCGAAAGAAACTCTTGCGCCTTGTCTTTACAATGGCTGAAATCGCCCTGCTCAACGGTGTTAAGCAAATCAACAAGCCCTTCGTTGGCTTGCTCGTTAAGCTGGTCAATATCAACGACAACGCCGCTTGAATAGTTGGTAAGGGCTTCAAGGTTGGATATTTGTCGATCAAGGTCGTCAATACGCGACAAGGCCTGCACCGTGCTGTCGTTTTGATAAATATTGGCAATTACACCGCCTGCCGAAACACGCTCACCGTTGCCGATTTCATAGCGGTAAGAGCCGCTCACCTTGCCGTCAACCGTGGTTTCGGTGCGAATTATATATGCATTTTGTGCCTCGATAGCATCGCGGGCGGCATAGGATACCGCCTGCTCGGTTTCAACGCTTTGATAGGGCACAACAAAGGCGTGGTAGCACAAATAGGTTATTAAAAGCACGCCCAAAAGTATTGAGCACACCCGTTTGAAGGTTAAACTCATTGCTGCCACTTCCTTTCAATAATTTCAAGTGCCTGCTCGGCCAAGTTTTTTTCGCTTTCTCGGTCGGCATAAAGCCAATTTATGCGCTCATCCCGCCGAAACCAGCTTAGCTGGCGCTTGGCGTAGCGCCTTGTTTGCATTTTAAGACGCTCGACACACTCTTCCAAAGAGGCGGTGCCGTCAAAACAATCAAACAGCTCTTTATGCCCAATGGCTTGCGCCGAGGTGGTGCTTTGGTTCAGATAGGTTTGACGGGCCTCGTCAATAAGCCCGTTTTGAAGCATTATATCAACCCGCCGATTAATGCGGTCGTACAAACACTGGCGGTCGTCGAAGGTAATGCCGATTATAACGGCGTCAAAGCGGGACGGAACATCGTGAGAGCGCTCAAGCTGCTTTGACATGGTGGTGCCGTCGATATAATAAAGCTCAAGGGCGCGGGTGATGCGCTTTACGTCTGACAAATGAAGCTTTGCCGCATACTGAGGATCAATGGCACTAAGCTGCTCAAGCAACGCTTGTGCCCCCTCTTTTTCAAGGCGGTCTTGCAATTGCTGCCTTACGTCGGCAGAACTGCCGCCGCAAAAGGTTATATTATCTAAAAAGCTGTTCATATAAAGCCCCGTGCCGCCAACCAAAACGGGCGTGGCGCCTCGGTGCGTAATATCATCCACCGCACGGTTGGCGTCGGCACAATACTGCGCCACCGAGTAGGGCTCGTGAGGGTCAAGAATGCCCACCAGGTGATGCGGCACCCCCTGCATTTCATCCGTGGTTGGTGCAGCCGTGGCAATGGACATATTGCGATATATTTGCATAGAGTCGCAGGATATTACCTCACCCTGCAAGCTTTTTGCAACGCTTATTCCCAAAGAGGTTTTTCCCGATGCGGTAGGACCTGCAATGGCTATAATTTTAGTTTTTTTATCCAAGTCTGCCAAACTGTTTTTCCAGCTCTTTTCTGGTCAATTTATATGCCACGGGGCGACCGTGGGGGCAATATCTTATATCATCGCTGAGCGCTACCCTGCGCGCAAGGTGAATAAGGTCTTCCTTGCCCGATTTGTCGCCACCCTTGACCGCGGCGCGACAGGCCATATTGTGATAAAGCCAATCCAGCTTGTCGATTTGCACCTTGCCTCTGCTTTCGGCAAGGCCTGCCGCCAGCTCGGTAACAAGGGCAGAGACCTCCTCCTGAGTTAAAACGGAGGGCACTGCTCTTACCAAAACGCTGGAGCCGCCAAACTCTTCAAGCTCAAAGCCGGCCGCCGCTATTTGCTCGGCATTTTCCATAATAACGGCATATTCATCCTTTGACAGGGTGACGGCAACCGGCTCTAAAAGCAGCTGTGAGCTTACGGTGGCCGATGCCTTTAGCTTTTCGTATATAATCCGCTCGTGGGCGGCGTGTTTGTCAATAATTATCAGTTCTTCACCGCATTGCACCAGCACGTAGGTTGCAAAGGCCTCGCCCACAAAAATAACGTCAAAATCCTCTGCTTTTTGGGGGGCGGAGGGTTGCGGCTTTTCTGCCTGCTCTGCAGGTGCGGGAGTGGGTGCGGGAGCGGGTGCAGGCGGCGGAGCGACGGGCTCGTCATCCACCGTTATATCAAGCATTGAGGGAGTTGCGGGCTTTTCTGTAAGCTTAAAGGTGGGCTCTCTGAGGGTTGTGCCCGATGTAGATGAAGCAGCAACGGTAACGTGCTGAAAATAATCGTCACGGCGCAGGGGGTTGGGCTGTGGCTTTGAAGGTGCTTCGGCAGGTGCAGGGGGAATATCAAAAACGCGGGTTTGCTCTGCTTGGGGTATGGCTTGGGCGCTTTTGGTAGAGGTAAGTTTTATCTCGTTCATTCGGTAGCCGCTGCCAAGAGCCGATTTAACCCCGTAATAGACGGTGTCGAAAATCGGTTTTTCGTTGGTAAAACGGCACTCAAGCTTGGCGGGGTGAACGTTAATATCCACCTGGGCGGCATCCATTGTTAAAAACAGCACGCCCGAGGGGAAAAGACCCGTCATTACAGAGCCGCGATAGGCCTGCTCCAAAGCGGCACGCATGGTGTTGGAATTGACGTATCTGCCGTTGATAAAAAAGTGCTGCATTCCTCTTGATTTTCGGGCGGACTCGGGCTTGCAAACGAAGCCGCTCAGCTTAAAGCCGTCGTTTTCGTACTGCAAAGGAATAAGCCCCGACCTGAAATCACGACCGTAAACCGAATAAACCGTGGCCGACAAATCGCCGTTGCCCTGGGTTTGCATTTGCACCTTTGAATCGGCTATAAAGCGGAAGGATATTTCGGGATGTGAAAGGGCCATTCTATCCATAATTGCGGCCACCGCCACACCCTCGCGACTGTCTTTTTTAAGAAATTTCATTCGGGCGGGCACGTTGTAAAACAAATCTCTTACTATAAGAGTGGTGCCCTTGGGGCAGCCGGCTTTTTCGTAAGACACCTCTTCCCCACCGTGAATGGAATAGGCGGTGCCGTCGCCATCAACCGTAGCGGTAAGCATATCTACCCTGGCAACGGCCGATACCGATGCCAAGGCCTCGCCGCGAAAGCCAAGGGTGCCGATGGCAGTTAAATCTGCCTCGGTAGACACCTTGCTGGTGGCGTGGCGCAAAAAGGCGGTAGGCACCTGGTCGTAGGGTATGCCGCAGCCGTCGTCGGTAATGCGCATAAAGGTAATGCCGCCGTTTTTAATCTCAACCGTTACGTGAGAGGAACCGGCATCTATTGAATTTTCAACCAACTCTTTTATAACCGATGCAGGGCGCTCCACAACCTCACCTGCGGCAATAAGCTCGGCAACGTGTTTATCCAGCACTTTAATGGGCATTGCGGATTCCTCCTCTCAAAAATTTAGGTTTTAAAGCGAACGGGCAAGCTTTGCCAGCTCGTCAAGTCGGCTCATCGCCTGAATGGGGGTTAAGCCGTTAACGTCGATAGCTTTAAGCTCGTCAATAAGCTGAAGGGTGGCGGTATCGCCAAAGGATAACACGCCGTCATCTATGCCCACCGACTGAACGGCGGCACGGGGAACGTCGCTTTCAAGCTCTTTAAGTATGCGTCTTGCATGGCGCACCACCTCGTCGGGGATGCCTGCAAGCTTGGCTACCTCTACGCCGTAGCTTCCGTCGGCACAGCCACGGATTATTCGGCGCAGGAAGGTTATATCATCACCCTTTTTGCGAACAGAGGTGTTGTAATTTTTTACTCCATCAAGGGTGTTTTCAAGCTCGGTCAGCTCGTGGTAATGGGTTGCGAAAAGGGTTTTTGCCCCTATCTTTGACTTGTTGCAAACGTGCTCAAGCACCGCCCTGGCAATAGCCATTCCGTCATAGGTTGAGGTGCCGCGACCAATCTCGTCAAACACCAACAAGCTGTCGGCAGTGGCGTTTTTGAGTATATATGCAACCTCGCTCATTTCAACCATAAAGGTGGATTGACCTGCCGACAAATCGTCGGAGGCGCCCACTCGGGTGAATATGGCGTCGCATATGCTTATATCGGCCGATGCGGCAGGAACAAAGGAGCCCGCCTGAGCCATAAGCACGATAAGAGCCACCTGGCGCATATAGGTAGATTTACCTGCCATATTGGGGCCGGTTATAATGGCGCAACGGTCATCCTTTTTATCAAGATAGGTGTCGTTAGGCACGAAGGGGGTAGAAAGCAAGCTTTCTACAACGGGGTGACGGCCACCGTGAATTTCTATTCTGCCCTCGATATTTACAAGGGGGCGGCAATAGCCGTGCTCCACCGCAGTATGGGCAAAGGAGCAAAGCACGTCTAACCGACCGATAGCGGCGGCGGTAGACTGAATTCGGTCAAGACGGTCGGCAACCGCTGTTCTTACCTGGTCGAAAAGCTCTCTTTCCAGTCGGGCAAGGCGCTCGGAAGCGCCGAGAATGCGGCTTTCAAGCTCTTTAAGCTCTTCGGTTATATAGCGCTCGCAGTTGGTAAGGGTCTGCTTGCGAATGTAGGTGTCGGGCACCATATCCTTAAAGGAATTGGTTATTTCAATGCAATAGCCAAACACCTTGTTGTATTTGATTTTCAGCGTTTTTATTCCGGTGCGCTCACGCTCTTGCGCCTCTACCCTGCTGATTACGCCTTTGCCGTCGTTCATATCAAGGCGCAGCTGGTCTATATCGGCATTATATCCCGGGCGGATGATGTTGCCGTCCTTAAGCAAGGCGGGTGGGTCGGGTGATATTGCGCTGTCAATAATTTCGTAAACATCCTGCAACTCGTCCATCTTTTTATAGGTGTCGCACAGTATGCCTGAGCCGCACATTGCAAGATAGTTTTTGATGCCGGGCAAGCAGCTGATGGTGTATGCCAAGCTGCGCAGCTCGCGAGGTGAAACGCTGCCGTAAATTACGCGGGACATAAGGCGCTCGATATCAAAAACGCCCGACATCATTTCGCGCAGCTCGCAGCGAATTTCGGTTTGGTCGTAAAGCTCCTGCACACCGTTAAGGCGGTTGTTGATAACCACGGGGTTAAGCAGGGGCTGCTCTATCCATTGGCGCAAAAGGCGCTTGCCCATTGCGGTGCGGGTATCGTCAATTACCTTCATAAGCGAGCCGCGACTGTCGCGTCCGCGCATAGTTTCGCCAATTTCAAGGTTGCGGCGGGTAGACATATCCAGGCGCATAAACTGCGCGTCGGTATAAACGTTTACCTTGTTGATGCAGCTAAGACCCGTGCGCTTTGTTTGCTGCAAATATTCAATGGCAGCGGCAACCGCTCTGACCACCGATAAATCCTCTATGCCCAAATCGGCAACCGTTTTGCCAAAATGGGTTTCGCACAAAAGTATGGAGTTTTGGGGGTCAAAGCTATAATCGGGGCGGGGCTCGAAACGGCATTTTAAGCGTGTTTCAAGAAAAGCCACTATGCCCGGCTCCACCACGGCGGGAGCGTTCATAATAACCTCGGTGGGCTGATAGCAGGCAAGCTCGCCCACAATGCGGGTAGCAAGACTGTCGCCCGAAAGGGCGGTTGCATAAAGGGCACCCGTTGAGGCATCTACAAAGCAAATGGCAGCGCTGTCACCCTCAACCATAATTGAGCAAAGATAGTTATTGCGAGATTCAACCAGCATACTGTCTTCAATAACGGTAGCGGGGGTTATAACGCGAATAATCTCGCGCTTAACAAGACCCTTTGCCTTTGCAGGGTCTTCGGTTTGCTCGCATATTGCTACCTTGTAGCCCTTTTCAACCAATCGGGAAACGTAGTTTTCGTAGCTGTGGAAGGGCACGCCGCACATGGGCGCTCTTTCTGCCAAACCGCAGTCACGTCCCGTAAGGGTGAGCTCCAGCTCTTTGGATGCCAGCTTGGCATCGTCAAAAAACATCTCGTAAAAGTCGCCCAGTCGGAAGAAAAGTATGGTATCGGGATTTTCTTCTTTAATTTGAAGATATTGCTTCATCATAGGAGATAGTTCTGCCATTTTTATGCTCCTGTTATTTTGTTATTACTTATGTTGATTAGTGGCAACCGCTGCAGGTGGCACAGCTGCCCGTGCAGCCGGAGGAGGGCTCGCAGGTGTCGGGATCTTCACCCTGAATGCAAAGATCGATAATAGCGTTCATATTTTGAAGCATTGCATCCATCTCGCCCTTGGCTTTGTTGTATGCAATCATATTTTCGTTAACCATAATTTCGGAATAAAGCTGGCGCATACGGGCGTTAAGCTGCTTAAAGCGCTCTTCGTTGCGGTCTTCATCCTTGTTGGCCTCTTCACTTGCCTGCATACGCACAAGATTAAACTCGTGAATTTGCTGCTGAAGCTGCTCGTCCTCGTCGTTGGCCTTGCGGCAACGGTTAAACTCGATATAACGCTCGTCGGCTTGAATTGCTTTGCCAAGCTCGCGTGCTGCTTTAATAATACCCATAGTAATTCTCCTTAAAATCAGTTGGTTATTTCGCCCTCAAGCACCCAATTGAGTGCTTTGGTTATTTTTACGTTTACAAATTGGCCCACCAGCGAGGCGTCACCGTCAAAGGTTATGCCTATATTGCCGTCGGTGCGACCGAAAAGCTTGGCGGCGGGGTGATGCTCTTCACACAGCACACGGTAGGTTTTGCCCAGCGACATTGCGCACCGTTTGGCTGCAATGCCCTCTTGCAAATCCAGCAGCTGCTGCATCCATTCGGCCTTTTGAGCGTGGGTGATTGGGTCATCCATCTTGGCGGCAGGGGTGCCCTCGCGAGGAGAATAAATGAAGGTGAAAAGCGACGTAAACTGCACCTGCTCTACAAGAGACAGAGTGTCGCAAAACTCTTCGTAGGTTTCACCGGGGAAGCCGACTATAACGTCGCTTGTGATGCTTAAATCGGGCATTCTGCGGCGGGCCTCGTCAATAAGCCATAAATATCTTGCCCTGTCGTAGTGGCGGTTCATCACCTTAAGCACCCTATCGTTGCCCGATTGGAAGGGCAAATGCAAATGCTTGCACACCTTGTCACACTCAGCCATTGCATCCAGCAAATCCAGGGTGCAATCTTTGGGGTGCGAGGTCATAAAGCGCAACTGAAAATCGCCCGGAATGTCGTTAAGCATTCTGAGCAGCTTGGCAAAATCTATCTCAAGGCCTTCGCTTTTGCCGTAAGAGTTAACGTTTTGACCAAGCAGGGTTATATCCTTAAATCCGGCGGCCACCATCTCTTTTGCTTCGGCCACCACGTCTTCGGGAGAGCGAGAGCGCTCGCGGCCGCGCACGTAGGGCACGATGCAATATGAACAAAAGTTGTTGCAGCCATTCATTATGGGCAGCCAACCCTTAAAGGTGCTGTCGCGGTAAACGGGAATGCCCTCGGCTACAACGCCGTCGCATTCTGGACGTTCAAAAACGCGCTTGCCCGATTTAACCAGATTATATATAAGCTGCGGTAATTTGTGCAAAGCGTGGGTTCCGAAAACCAAATTTACGTAGGGGTAGCTTTTTCGCACCTTTTCTGCCACCTGCTCTTGCTGAACCATACAGCCGCACAAGGCAAGTATCGTTTGGGGGCGGGCGCGCTTTATGGCTTTAAGTGCGCCAACGTTTCCCAGCACCCTATCTTCAGCGTGACCGCGGACGGCACAGGTGTTAAAAAGGATGAGATCGGCGTTTTCGGGGGCGTCGGTAAATCCGAAACCCATCTGCACAAGCAGACCCTTTATGCGCTCGCCGTCACTGACGTTTTGCTGACAGCCGTAAGAGTGCACGAAGGCCACGGGGGTGTGACCAAACCGCTCACGAAGTAAGGGGGCCGCGCGCTTTGCAAATTCAAGCTGCTGCTCAATCTCTTGGGCAGTAACACGAGTTACGTTGCAAGCCACGTGGGGTCACCTCCGCAAAATATCAATAAGCTCGCAGGGCTTTGAAATAAGCTCTTTTGCGCCGTTAGCAAGCAGCTCTTCCCTGCCTCTGAAGCCCCACAAAACGCCTACGGGATAGGCACCGCTGTTAAGACCTGTTAGTATATCAACGCCCGAATCGCCTACGAAAACGCATTGGTCAGCGGTTACGCCCAGCTCTTTCATTGCCATAATGGGCATTGCGGGGTCGGGCTTGGCAGGCACGCCATCTTGCTGACCTATAACAACGTCGAATTTGCCGGGCAGCATTTGTGCTATAAGGGGCTTGGCCTGCACGTCGGGCTTGTTGGTAACAACGGCGGTAAGATAGCCCATACTTCTAAGCTGGTCTATAAGCTCGCACACACCGTCGTAGGGCTTGGTGTTATCCATAGAATGAAGGGCGTAGTAATCGGCGTAATCGGCCACTACCTGCTCAAACAGTTCCCCTTCTTTCTGGCCCTCGGGCATAGCGCGCTGCACCATTACCCTCATTCCGTTGCCTGCAAAAAGCTTGTATGCATCAACAGGATGGGTGGGTAATCCGTTTTTATTTAAAGCGTAGTTAACCGACACCGCAAGGTCGGTTACAGTATCGTTAACCGTGCCGTCTAAATCGAAAAGAATAGCTTTAATATGCGTCATGGGTACAATCCTCCTATTATTCAATCTATTATATCAAAAAATCTGCAATATTTCAAATAAAATATTTGAAAAAAATAAATAAATATGGTAGAATATTTTTGGCAATATAAATAATAAAACCCGCCCTTTAGCAAGAACGGATTTTAGGTTTATTTTATAAGCTTTAAAAGGGTTTCGCCCTTGGCGATATAGTGGTTTGCGGTGGCTTTTATTTCATCCTGGCCGAAATTGTATCGGTCGTATATGCCAACGGTAAGCAAACCAACCTCTGCGGCGGTTTTAATAGCTGTCAATGAGTCTTCAAAAACCCAGGTTTCTTCTTTTTTGGCGGCAAAACATTCCATCGCCTCTAAAAAAATATCGGGGTGCTCTTTGCCCTTGCCGCTTGTGGCGCAAGAGAATATTTTTTTAAAATATTTGCCGATTTTGCAATGCTCAACTGCAACCTCTATAAGTTCCATAGCGGTGGCAGAGGCAATGCACATATCCACTCCCCTTGCGGCAAGATAATCCAAAAACTCTGCAACGCCCTCTTTAAGTTCAACCCTGTTGGCGTAATAATCACGAATGATGCCGTTGGCGTAAGCCAGCAATTCATCGCCGCTTTTTGCAATGCCGTAATTGGTATGAATAAGCTGCATTGCATCCTTAAGAGTAAGGGTGCGCACCATTTTATCATCTTGCTCGGAGGGGCGAAAATCGCAGTCGTTAAGATAAGTTTTTCCAAAGCTTGACCACATAACATCCCACAGCATTAACGAGTCAACCAAGGTGCCATCCATATCAAAAATTGCCGTTTTGATTGTCATAATACATCACCACTTTTTTGTTTTTGCCAAAAAAACAGAAACAAAAAAGGACTACCGAAGTAGTCCTTTTTGTGTGGAGCTGATAACCAGAGTCGAACTGGTGACCTCATCCTTACCAAGGATGCGCTCTACCTCCTGAGCCATATCAGCATCGGTAACAAATCGTATTATAATATAGGTTGCACCATTTGTCAACACATTTTTTAATTTTTTCGCATTTTAACTTTTCAAAGGAGCTTATTATGGAATATGATGCTTTGATAGCCGGCGTTGAGCCGGGCGGTCTTAACAATACGCAGCAAATTCGTTTGCTGGTTTGCTACGTTTTGCGCTCTATTAAGACTACAATCGGCAGGGCCATTCTGCCTGAAATATTGCAATACGAGGGGCTAGCAAACCTTTTTGAGGTTATTAAGGCCATTGACGACCTGATTGAAGAAAACAACGTAGAAATAGTAATCGAAAACGGTGAAGAAATGCTTTCCCTTACCCAAAAAGGCAGCAAAGCCATTAAGGAGCTTGAATTTATGCTGCCCTTTACCGTTAAAAAGAAGGCGGTAAGAGCCGCCGTGGCAATGCTTACCAAAATTCGCGTTGCAAAAGAAAATAAGGTTAATATAATTCAAAACGAGACGGGCTATAACGTTGAGTGCATAGTAACCGACCGCGATATGGAACTGCTAAAAATTGTACTGTGGGTGCCCGATACCCAACAGGCCGAGGTGGTAAAGACCGCCTTTATGGACGACCCCATGCGAATTTACGGCGGAAGCATTTCGTTGCTGCTTGGCACCGAGCTTGAAAAGCCCAAAGAGGAAGAATAGTTAAAAATCAAAAGCCGCTCGAAAGAGCGGCTTTTTAATGAAAATTGACGATTTTTGCCGTATTTTAGATTGTAACGTTTGCGATATAATTGAATATTTATCTGAAGAATAAAAAACGCTTGAAGTTAAGCTTCAAGCGTTTTTTAAATAGCAAAAAATCCCACAGTCATAGGACTGTGGGATTTTTGTTAGTTAAAATTAGGCATTAACAGCGGTAACAACGCCAGAGCCAACGGTACGGCCACCCTCACGGATAGCGAAACGGAGGCCTTCTTCGATAGCGATAGGAGTGATAAGCTCAACGTCCATATCTACGTTATCGCCAGGCATGCACATTTCAGTACCAGCGGGAAGGGTGATAACACCGGTAACGTCAGTGGTACGGAAATAGAACTGGGGACGATAGTTGTTGAAGAAAGGAGTATGACGGCCGCCCTCTTCCTTGGTCAAGATATAAACCTGGCCGTGGAACTTGGTGTGGGGCTTGATTGAGCCGGGCTTTGCAAGAACCTGACCACGCTCGATCTCGTCACGGGCTACGCCACGGAGAAGAGCACCAACGTTATCGCCGGCTTCACAGTAGTCAAGGGTCTTACGGAACATTCCCATAGAGGTTACAACAACCTTGCGGAGCTCGTCGGTAAGACCAACGATCTCAACTTCGTCGCCTGCGTTCAACTGGCCACGCTCTACACGGCCGGTAACAACGGTACCACGACCAGAAATGGTCATAGTATCTTCGATAGGCATCAAGAAGGGAAGGTCTGCCTTGCGCTCGGGAGTGGGGATGTAAGAGTCAACTGCATCCATAAGCTCAGCGATAGGAGCATAAACTGCATCTGCAGGATCCTTAGAAGCGCTGTCAAGTGCCTGGAATGCAGAGCCCTTTACGATGGGAGTATCGTCGCCGGGGAACTCATACTTATCAAGAGTCTCACGGATTTCCATCTCTACGAGTTCGAGAAGCTCTTCGTCGTCAACAAGGTCAGTCTTGTTCATGAATACAACGATGTAAGGAACGCCAACCTGACGAGCGAGAAGCAAGTGCTCCTTGGTCTGAGCCATGGGGCCGTCGGTAGAAGCAATAACAAGGATAGCGCCATCCATCTGTGCAGCACCGGTGATCATGTTCTTAACATAGTCAGCGTGTCCGGGGCAGTCAACGTGAGCATAGTGACGGGTATCGGTCTCGTACTCAACGTGAGCGGTGTTGATGGTGATGCCGCGCTCTCTCTCTTCGGGGGCCTTATCGATGTTTGCATAATCCTCGAAAGATGCCTGACCCTTGAGTGAAAGATACTTGGTGATTGCTGCGGTCAATGTGGTCTTACCATGGTCAACGTGACCGATGGTACCAATGTTTACGTGGGGTTTGCTACGTTCAAACTTAGCCTTTGCCATTGTAAAAATCCTCCCTTATCTTAATAGATAAATTAATTAGTTTTGTTTTTAGCTTGACGCTAACACCTATATATTAACAATAAGTGATGAAAATATCAAGCATTTTTTAAAATTTGTTTAAAATCAGTCTGCCTTGGCGCGAGTGCTGATAATCTTTTCAGCAATGGACTTGGGAACTTCCTTATATCCATCGGGCTCCATTACATACTGGCCGCGTCCCTGAGTCTTAGAACGAAGGTCGGTTGCGTAACCGAACATATCGCCCAGAGGAACACGTGCATTAATCTGCTTAACGCCGCCTGAACGATCCTCGAAGCTGGCAATTTCGCCACGACGAGAGTTGAGGTCGCCGATAACGTCACCCATATACTGTTCGGGAACGATAACGGTTACCTTCATAACGGGTTCGAGCAGAGTGGGGTTGGCCTTGCGGGTGGCCTCTTTGAATGCCATTGAACCGGCAATCTTAAATGCCATTTCGGAAGAGTCAACCTCGTGATAAGAACCGTCGTACAGAGTGACCTTAACGTCAACTACAGGGTAACCTGCCAATACGCCGGAATTCATTGCGCCCTGGATACCTGCAACAACAGGAGCAATAAACCCCTTGGGAATTGATCCGCCGGTAACAGCGTTGATAAACTCATAACCCTTGCCGGTTTCGTTGGGTTCAACAATAATCTTAAC
>JAZQSG010000280.1:0-10346 GCA_045630025.1 Acutalibacteraceae bacterium | reverse complement strand
CCTTTTATTCCACTAAAAATTTATCTTTTTTAGGTGCATGCAGTTTTGCAACTGAAAATTTTGCCCCAATGCAAGTCTTTTGCCTGCGATAATACTTTGGGTATTACAAAGGAAAAAGTTGTAGCAGTGGGGTGAAATTTTGTTTCAAAACCGATTTCGTCCCTAATCACAACTCCCTAAGGCGTGGGTTTTGGATTTATTAAAGTGCCGTTTTAAATATTCCTCGGCAGCCGCCGCCTGCAAAAAGCTGACGGGTTGCGGGGTTTATGCAAAGGCGTGTTACCTGCCTGCCGCCGTCGTCACCGTAATAAACGTTGTTGCGGGTAGAGGTGAGGTTGGTGTAGGTCTTGCCGCCATTGGTGATTTTAATTACGCCGTATTCGTTGGCATAAACCTGACGGGCGATGCCTACGTAAACTGCATCGGAATTTGTGGGATCAACCTCAATTTGACGGCCTATAACCCAACCTGAACCGCCAAAGCTGTCATTGATGCTGCTCATATCAAGCAGCACAGAGTATGCACCGGTAGAGCAGTTAAACTGACCAACAACGGAGCCTGCCTTGTTGATTGTGAGCAAGCGGTTGCCCAACTTGTCATAGCACATATCAGAAATGCCGTCGCTGTAAGAGGTGTTAATCGCAGTCCAGCTTGCGCCCTTGTTGGTAGAAACAACGGGTCTTTTGTCAGAGTTAATGCCGTAAATCTTGTTTTCGTCACCGCCAAAAACAGCGATACAGCCACTCATGGTAGTCCAGGTGGTGCCCTTGTCGGTAGAGCGGAACTCGTTGGCAAAAACGATGTTATTGTCGCCCTTAACACCGGTAATGCACTGATAACCGGTATATGATGTGGTCAGGCCGGTGCTAGTGCCGGTTTTACCGCCGTCGGTTGAGTAATAAAGCGCATTTTTACCGCTACCCTTAAAGGCAACCAAAATCTTTTCGGTAACGGGATAGCAGCCATAAGCATAGCCGCCCCAGCCTGCTTCCTTCCAGGCAGGGGTATAGGTCCAGGTTCTGCCGTAGTCGGTAGAGATGAAGCCGTTATAGTCCTGATTGGTAGTGGTCATGAGGGCAGGATTGTTAACGTTATAGTTGATATCGGTTACAGCAGCGCCGTTGTAGCCGCTGTTAGACCAAACGAAGCTTTGGCAGGCGTCAGAGGAGCGAAGAATCATATCACCGCCAAGTGAAATGCAAACGTTTGCATCGGTGGGGCTCCAGCTGAATACGTTATTTCTAACGTTAAAGGGGATGACCGAGCCGGAGGTGCTGCGAGAGGATTTTACCCAGGTTTTACCGCCGTCGTGTGAATAATAGGCAATGTTTGAATAGTTGCTTTCGTTGTTCAGCATATCGTTATCAACAACCATATAGTTGGGGTTAACGGGGCTGACTTCGATACGGGTGGGGTACTTGGGCAGGCCGCTTGCATTAACCTGAGTGATGGTGGCGCCGCTGTCGGTAGACATATAGATGCCGCTGTTGGATGAAAGATAAATATTGTCGGGCTGTGTGCTGATAACATCCATACCGTTAAAAGCTACGGTAGAAATCTGGGTGAAGCTGCTGCCCTTATTGGTTGAACGGAAGAATCCTGCAGGACCTGCGATATAAACGTAGCCGTTGGTGGGATGCACAAAGATGTGGCCCTTGGCATAGTTATCGTTGGTGGTAAGGGTTGACCAACTTGTTCCGCCATTAGTTGACTTGTGCAGAGAACCATCCTCCTGCAGCCAATAAACGATTGTGCTGTAGCCACGGTATGAAGAATAGCTTGAAGCATCAAAGGCAATGCAGTCACGGAAGTCGCGGTTACCCTTTATAGAAACATTTTTAACGGCAGAATAGGTGACGCCGCCATCGGTTGAAAGATACAAGCCGTTGTATGACTGTGCAGACGAGTTAATACCCTGAACAAGCACTCTGTTGGTGTTTTTGGGGTCCATCTTAATGCAGCCAACGCCTGATGAGCCAATGCCGATAGAGGCCTGTCCCCAAGTAACGCCACCGTCGGTAGATTTATACATACCGCCAACGTCGGTGCCCATATAGGCAATATTGCCGTCGGTTTCGCTAAAGGTAATAAATACGGGCCATTGGCAGCCCTCGCCGCCGTAAACACCGTTGGCGTTTTGGGTGGCGCTGGTCATGGGAACGGCTGACCAAAAACGGGGCTGATAATAGGTGGTGTTGGCCCTTACGCCCATAACGTGCTGAAGCAGCATAAGTGCATCGGTGCTGTTAATCAGACGGTCTTGGTTAACGTCTGCACCCTGGTCGGCATCACCCTGAAGGCAGGTTGAGCCAAGCATAAAAAGCTGCATTGTAAGATAATCTGAAGGGGTGATTTTGCCATTGCGGTCAATATCACCTGCTAAATAGGTTTGCTCGGCTGCCGATACGGGCACGGAAACCACGGTAAGCAAAAGAGCAAAGGTCAAAACTCCGCACAAAAGTTTTTTGAAAGTCATAAAGGCCTCCTTGTGTGTGTTGATGGTATTATACTTGTTTTTTCGTTCTTTTGCAACAAACATTTTAAAAATTACTGTTTTTTTGAGTTAAAAACAATAAATCGGCTGATTAAATAGTTGACTATAAGCACTATGATTTGGGTTTCAAGCTTGGCAAGCAGCTCGTTTTGCCCTATCACCGAATAAAGCAGCCAAACGCCCCCAACCTCTACCGCCATTGTAAAAAGGCGGGCGCCCACAAACTTAAAAAATTCCCCTGCAAGCTCTTTAAAATCGGCACAGTGAGAGCAAAATACAAACCTTTTATTGGTAACGTAGGCAAACAATATGGACAACACAACCGATATAAAATTGCTAAGGTTAACCTCTACCGACAAGGGGTTGCACAGCAGCCAAAAAACCACAAAGTTAAACAGGGTTGTGCAGCCGCCGACTATGACGTAGCGTACCCCTTGCTTATTAAGCATCTTTTTTACAAAATCCCAAAACACCGACTTACTCACCTCTTGCGGGATACTATTATAAAAATTATACCACGCCCCGCCCTTTTTATCAAGGCAAAATAAAGCATCTTTTGGTGCAAAAAAATGCCCTTTAAGAGCACTTGCACCTTTACAAAAAGTTATTCTTCTGCTATACTTATATAAATATGGGTACTTATATCTAAAGGGGGCCACGCCGTGACTGTTTTTGATATTTCGGTAGACGTTAACACTGCGCCCGTTTATTCGGGTGACCCTAACACCAAAATTATAAGGGAAAAATCCATTGAAAAGGGCGATATGTACAACCTTACCTCCCTTTTTGCCTGCTTGCACACAGGCACCCACATAGATGCGCCCGCTCACTTTCTTGCCGACGGCGCCACCATAGACCAACTGGATTTGTCGGTTTTTATGGGCGAATGCATTGTTATAAACTGCATCGGCAGAGAGGATTTAACAGGCGCCGATATTGAAGAGCTTGTACCCCAAGGCGCCGCCCGAGTGCTCTTTAAAACCCTGGGCGACTGTCAGCTTACCCGTTCGGCCGTTTTTTCTCTTGTTGCGGCAGGGGTTAAACTGGTTGGCATCGACGGGCTGTCCATAGGCACTGCCGACGACGTTGCCGCCGTTCACCGCGAGCTGGCGTTGGCAGGGGTTGCCGTTTTGGAGGGGCTTTCCTTGCGCCACGTGCAATCGGGTCACTACACTTTAATGGCAACACCCATAAAAATAAAATCGGTAGAGGCGGCACCCTGCCGTGCTTTACTTCTTAAATAATCTTTGAGGTGATTTTTTGGCATACTCATCCGACCACATTCGTAATTTTTGCATAATAGCCCACATCGACCACGGCAAGTCCACCCTTGCCGACCGTATGCTTGAGCTTACCCAGTCGGTATCCGACCGCGAGATGGAGGATCAGCTGCTTGACTCTATGGATCTTGAGCGCGAGCGCGGCATTACCATCAAAGCCCACGCCGTAACCCTTGAGTACAAGGCCGACGACGGTGAAATGTACGAGCTTAATCTTATCGACACTCCCGGTCACGTTGACTTTAACTACGAGGTGTCTCGCTCCCTTGCCGCTTGCGAGGGTGCCGTGCTGGTAGTTGACGCATCCCAGGGCATTGAGGCGCAAACCATAGCCAACACCTACCTTGCCGCCGACCACGGTTTGGAGCTGCTGCCCGTTATAAACAAGGTTGACCTGCCCAGCGCCGACCCCGACCGCGTTGCCTCTGATATTGAAGATATTATCGGCATTTCTGCCGACGAGGCACCCAGGGTTTCGGCCAAAACGGGCCTTAATATTAAAGACGTTCTTGAAAGCATCGTGCAAAATGTTCCTGCCCCCGAGGATGACCGTGACGGCCCGTTGCAGGCATTGATTTTTGACTCGTATTATGACCCCTACAAGGGCGTTATCGTTTATTTTCGCGTTAAGAGCGGCTGCATCCGCGCAGGTATGAAGGTGCGTATGATGGCCACGGGCGCCGAGTTTGACATTGTTGAGCTTGGCCGCAAAAAGGCCCTCAGTATGCAGCCCTGCGACGTGCTGTACGCCGGCGAGGTTGGCTATCTTGCCGCCTCTATCAAAACGGTTAACGATGCCCGCGTGGGCGATACCATTACCTCGGTTGAGCAGCCCGCTCCCCAAGCCCTGCCCGGCTATCGCAAGGTTAACCCCGTGGTTTTCTGCGGCGTTTACCCTGCCGACGGCGCCCACTACACCGACCTGCGCGAAGCCCTTGAAAAGCTGCAGCTTAACGACGCCTCTTTGCTTTTTGAGCCCGAAACCTCTGCTGCCCTGGGCTTTGGCTTCAGATGCGGATTTTTGGGTCTTTTGCATATGGAGATTATTCAGGAGCGCCTTGAACGAGAGTACGATATTGACCTTATAACCACCGCCCCCAGCGTTATTTACAAGCTGTCGCTTACAGGCGGTGAAGAGGTTGAAATAGACAACCCCACCAACTATCCCGACCCATCAACCATTTTGTCAGCTAAGGAGCCGATGTGCAACGTGCACATCTATTCTCCCAGCGACTACGTGGGCCAGATTATGGAGCTTTGCCAGGAGCGCCGCGGCGAATTTAAGGATATGCAGTACGTTGGCACCGAGCGTGTTGACATTCACTACATTATGCCTATTAACGAAATAGTTTACGACTTTTTCGACGCCCTTAAATCCCGCACCAGGGGCTACGCCAGCTACGACTACGAGCCCTGCGGCTACGCCAACTCAAACCTGGTTAAGCTGGACGTTTTGCTTAACGGTGAAATGGTGGATGCCCTCTCCTTCATCGTTCACGCCGACAATTCTTACAGCCGCGCCCGTCGCATTGCCGAAAAGCTGAAGGAGCATATCCCCCGTCAGCTCTTTGAGGTGCCCGTGCAGGTAGCGGTTGGTGGCAAGGTTATCGCCCGTGAAACGGTAAAAGCAGTGCGTAAAGACGTGCTTGCCAAGTGCTACGGCGGTGACATCACCCGTAAAAAGAAGCTGCTTGAAAAGCAAAAAGAGGGTAAAAAGCGTATGCGTAAGCTGGGTACGGTTGAAGTGCCGCAAGAGGCGTTTATGGCCGTGCTTAAGCTTGATGAATAATTTTAAATAGGAGGTTTTTACTATGAAATTAGGTTTTGTAAGCGCTATTCTTGACGGCTGGAGCTTTGAAGAAATGATTGATACCGCCGCCGAAATGGGCTACGAGTGCGTAGAGGTTGCCTGCTGGCCCCAGGGCAAGGCAGAGCGCCGTTATGCAGGTGTTAGCCACATCGACGTTGACAACGTAAGCACCGAATACATCAACCACATAAAGGGCTACTGCGCCGAAAAGGGTGTTGAAATTTCATCCTTGGCCTTTTACCCCAACACTATGGACGGCGACCTTGAAAAGCGCGCCGCCGCCATCGCTCACCTTAAAAAGGTTATCAATATGAGCGCCCTGCTTGGCGTAAATATGGTTACCACCTTCGTTGGCCGCGACCAAACCAAAACGGTTGAAGAAAACATTGAAATCTTCAAAAGCGTTTGGCCCGAAATCATTAAATTGGCAGAAGATAAGGGCGTAAAAATCGCTATCGAAAACTGCCCCATGCTTTTCGGTGCCGACCAGTGGCCCGGCGGTCAAAACCTTTTCACCACCCCCAAAATCTGGCGTCAGATTTTTGACATCGTAAAGTCTGATAATTTTGGCATCAACTATGACCCCAGCCACTTTATCTGGCAGCAGATTGACTACATCAAACCCCTTTACGAGTTTAAGGATAAGATTTTCCACGTGCATTACAAGGATATTAAGCTTTATCCCGACCGCCTTAACCAGGTGGGCGTAATGGCCTATCCCCTTGAGTATATGAGCCCCAAGCTGCCCGGCTTGGGTGACGTTGATTGGGGCAAATACGTTTCTGCCTTGACCGACATCGGCTTTGACGGCTACACCTGCATTGAGGTTGAAGACAAGGCCTTTGAAGCCACCCGCGAAAAGGTGCTGGATTCTCTTCGCCTGAGCTATCGCTATATGCGTCAATATGTTATTTAAACCGAAAGGATTTATTATTATGACCCAGCAGTTGAAAGATTTTTTGCTTAAATACAATATGCACTTTGAGCAGGTTGATTTAGATGCCGCCACCAAGGAGTTTGCCGCACAGATGCAGTCGGGCAACGACGGCGACATTAAATCTATGCTTATGATACCCACCTACGTTGGCATTGACGGCAGCGTGCCCCGCAACAAGCCCGTTATCGTGCTTGATGCAGGCGGCACCAATTTTCGCGCCGCCACCGTCTGCTTTGACGATAAAGGCACCCCCGTTATCAGCAACTTTTCAAAGCAGCCCATGCCCGGCACCAAGGGCGAATTAAGCCGCGACGAGTTTTTTGACACCATTGCCGGCTTTATTGCACCCTTCGACAAAATCAGCGATACCGTTGGCTTCTGCTTCTCCTTCCCCACTGAGATTTTGCCCAACTGCGACGGCCGCCTTATCAACTTTAACAAAGAGGTTAAGGTGCGGGATATGGCAGGTCAGATTATCGGCGAGGGTATTAACGCCGCCCTTGAAAAGATGGGCTGCGGCAAAAAGCACTTTGTTATCATCAACGATACCGTTGCCACCATGCTTGGCGGTATTGCCGCCTTCCCCGACAGAGATTTTGACAGCTACATCGGCTTCATCCTGGGCACCGGCACCAACACCTGCTACGTTGAGCAGTGCAGCCGCATAGGCAAGCTGCCCGAAATTAACGAGGGCACTATGGCCGTTAATATGGAAACGGGCGGCTTTGACGGCTTTGTTCAGGGCGATATCGACAAGCGCTTTGACGCCACCACCGCCAACTGCGGCGACCACGTATTTGAAAAGATGATTTCGGGCGCCTATCAGGGCTCGGTTATCTGCATGACCGTTAAGCAGGCCGCCGAGGATGGCCTTTTAAGCGCCGAATGTGCCTCACGCCTCGCTCAGGTTGAGGATTTCACTATGCGTCAGATCGACGAGTTTTGTATGGAGCCCAAGGGCGACAACTACATTGCTGCTCTTGCCGCCACCGATGAAGATACCGATACCCTTTACGCCATAGTTGACGCCAGCTTTGAGCGCGCCGCCCGTATGGTTTGCGTAAACCTTGGCGCCATTATGGTGCACACCTCTACCGGTAAGGATGCCGCTCGCCCCGTTTGCGTATCGGCCGAAGGCACCACCTTCTACAAATCGGTGCTTTTCAGACCCAAGCTTGACAAATACGTTAAAGAGTTTCTTAACGACAAGCTGGGCATCTTCTGCGAGTTTGTAAAGGCAGAGGATGCAACCCTTATCGGCAGTGCCGTTGCAGGTTTGCTTAACTAACGCTGCAAAAACGCTAAATACCAAACCCCCTTCCCTTGTGTTTGGGAGGGGGGATTTTGCTTTATATATATAATATGTAGAAACCTGCATTTTTTGCCCCTTTGGGGTCGAAAAAAATTAAAAAAATAATACTTGACCTGGGACAAGGGTTGTGCTATAATCAAAATTACCTCTGTACAGGGGGTTTGTTTTTTGCGCCCTAACCCCATTGTAGAGGGAGGCCTAAATTTTTCCGTAAAACGGGAGGTGCCGATATGAGAGTAAAAATCACACTCGCTTGCACCGAGTGCAAGCAAAGAAACTACAATACTATGAAGAACAAGAAGAATGACCCCGACAGGCTTGAGATGAATAAGTATTGCAGATTCTGTAAAAAGCACACTCTCCACAAAGAAACAAAGTAAGGAGGGAAATTAATGAAAGCTGCAACAATGATATGCCGTGTGTTTACGGCTTTGTTGGCCGTTGCCATGCTTGCCATCTTCTTTTTTGGCATCGTTGAGGTAACCGGTCCCGAGGGTACTTTCAGTCTTTCCGGTAGCCAACTTGCTTTTGGCTCGAAGGTTACTTCCGATTCTAACGTGGAGCTTGACTTCTTCCGCTCGTCATGGTATCTGTTTACAATGATATTTGTGACGCTTGGCGCTATCTGCGCTTGCTGCTCTTTCAAATGGAAGGGCGCAACGGTTGGCGGTCTTGTAACAGGTGCTGTCAGCATGACCATGATGTTGGTTTTCAGCTTCAGCAAGGTTGAAAAGTTTGTTGACCATCGACCCATGGTGGTTTCTACGCTGACAAACATTGAGTTCACGGTTATGGCCGCTGCACTCACGATATGTGCTATCGCCTTTGTGGTGTTCAGCATTATCACCATTTTCGTAAACGACTATGCCGAAGTGCTGGAGTCTAACGGCGCAAAGAAGACTCTGGTAAAACGGTTTATTTCGTTTATCCGCGAATATAAGAGCGAGATCAAAAAGATCAGATGGCCCGATCTTAAGACCGTTACCAAAAACACCATCATCGTTCTTATCGTTTGCGCTGTAGTCGGTGCGTTCATTTGGTTGCTCGACTTCGGTCTGGGCTCTCTTATTGAATGGCTGTTTCTTAGCAAGTAGGAGGGTAACCGATGTCTGAGCTTGACGCAAGATGGTATGTTATCCATACTTATTCCGGCTATGAAAACAAGGTTGCCGACAATCTGGTAAAGATTGTTGATAACCGCAGTATGCAAGACCTCATCTTTGACGTTAAGGTTCCTACCGAAATAGTAACCGAAATCGGCAAAGACGGCGCAACCAAAGAGGTCGAGCGCAAAATTTTCCCCGGCTATGTGCTTGTCAAGATGATTGTTACCGACGATTCTTGGTTTGTCGTTCGCAACATTCGCGGCGTTACAGGTTTTGTCGGCCCCTCGGGCAGCCCTGTTCCCCTCACCGATGAAGAGGTGGCAAATCTGGGCGTCGAGCAGCACACCGTTGAGGTCACCTACGCCGTTGGCGATATGGTTGACATCGTTTACGGTGCACTTGAGGGCTTTAGCGGAAAGGTCGAATCAATCGACACAGAAAAGGGCATTGTCTACGTGACATTGTCTATGTTGGGTCGCGACACATCGGTTGAGCTTGAGCTTGACCAGGTTGAGCTGACCGACTAATTATTCCTTTAACGGTAATACCGTTACGGCGTTACGCCGGTGGGAGGGCAGCAAAAAGCTGTACCGCCATACCACATTTTATACGGAGGTGCTTATCAATGGCTCAAAAGGTTGTTGGATTTATTAAGCTTCAAATTCCTGCGGGTAAAGCCACTCCGGCTCCCCCTGTAGGTCCCGCGCTTGGACAGCACGGTGTAAACATTATGGCGTTCACCAAAGAATTTAACGAGCGCACCAAGAACGACGTGGGTATGATTATCCCTGTTGTTATTACGGTTTATGCAGACCGTTCCTTTACCTTTATCACCAAAACTCCCCCCGCAGCCGTTCTTATTAAAAAGGCCTGCGGTATCGAGACTGCTTCGGGTGTTCCGAACAAGACCAAGGTGGCAAAGATTACCAAAGAGCAGGTACGTAAGATAGCCGAAACCAAAATGCCCGACCTTAATGCGGCCAACATCGACACTGCTATGAGCATGATCGCAGGTACCGCACGCAGCATGGGTATCGAAGTTGTCGACTAATATTGACTGCTCCGGGGTATATATCCCGGTGGGAGGAAAATTCCGATTAACCACTTGTTGGGAGGTAAATTAAGTAATGAAACATGGTAAGAAATATACCGATAGCAAAAAGCTCGTTGAGGGCTCTAAGCTTTATGATGTAAACGAGGCACTTGACCTCGCAGTAAAAACCAAAACCGCAAAATTCGACGAAACTGTCGAAGTTCACGTTCGTTTGGGCGTTGACTCTCGCCACGCAGACCAGCAGGTTCGCGGCGCAGTAGTTCTCCCCAACGGTACAGGCCGTACTGTAAGAGTTGCAGTTTTCGCTAAGGGTGCAGATGCAGATGCAGCAGCTGCTGCAGGCGCAGAAGTTG
>JAZQSG010000279.1:0-6962 GCA_045630025.1 Acutalibacteraceae bacterium | reverse complement strand
GTTCCGTAAGGTTCGCGGTTAAACGCGAAGTCTCCGCCTTGCTGCATGTGCGAACAATCGCAGTAAATACTTAACCAGTCGATGGATACTAGGTGCATACTCTAAAAATAACGTTTACCCATAGGATTAGACATCTTTCATTTCCCACAACTGAATGTCCGAAAACCATCGGTCGTTGACCTTGCGCGACGACACACCAAAGCGGACGCGCACGATGTCGCCGAGAACATGCTTCTCGACTTCGTTCAAGCGTCCGCCCATTACTGAGAGAGCGACGTGTTGCGGGTTTTGGTCCAGGGTCTTAATGACGACCGTTCTACGTTGCCAGGCACCTTTATCGCTGGTGCCGCTTTCGATGGGAGTGAACTCCACGATTTTACCTACAATTTCCATAATAGTAATAGTTATTAGTGTTGAACCCCTAAAATTCGCTTTATAGGCCGAGAGGTTGTATTTAACATAATGTCAATTAGTTTTTTTAGCAAAAAAGGCCTTTTTTAGGCCTTTTGAGAGGGGAGGGGTTTTCGGGTCCCCTCCACTCTGCCGCTAATAACTGTATTACTACGGTTATGATTATGTTAAATTACTTCCCACTTCGGGCTGTCGGGGTAGTTCGGTGGTCGTGAGGGGTTGTAGCACGTTGCCACTTATGCCCCCGACAGCGAGACAAAATTACAGACAAAAAACGGAATAGGATCGATAATTTTACCCAAGTGGAAAAAAACGGCTTTGAAACGTTTACCGAATTTTCGTCGGGAGAGCGTTCAAAGCCGTGACAAAATAAATCAAATCAATAAATTAAAAGCATCAAATAAATTAGCAGAAAATTATAGGTCAAATGAAATATTGCGAATTGAGGTAATATTCAAGGCTGGTCACATTTTTTTCCCCAATCCAGGTAGCAATCAGTCCGTTGTCGTAACCTTGTGCGCTCATTTCCTTGATTTTTACATGACGAAACAAATGTGTAGACGGTCGGGAAAACCCGTCTTCATAAAGCCGCCACAAGCCTTTTTGACGTACAACCAAAGAAAATGCACGTTCGTACTGACGCGATGGCAAACGCGCCATGTCCTGGTGTGTAGGAACAAATTTTTCAGCGTTTTCAAATCCAATATCGGAGAATTGCAACAAACGTACTGCATTGCCTTTTTGAGGCTGCACTTGCAACAATGAATTTGAAGCGGGATGCCAACGCTCAGGTTGAAAAAGCTCTTGTATGCGGCACCCGGATTTACGCTGAAGGGTTGCCAACCGCGCAAACTCGGGACGGTAGCTGCACAAGTCGCTAAGGATTTCATCAGCAATCAACGAAAGTTGCAATGTTGACAAAGGTACGCTACTCAACAACTCAACATCTGTTTCCGCAAACAAGGTTTGTTTAATCATGGCTTAATCAAGTTGAAATTGCCCAACCAGTCTTTTCCGCTTAGCGCACAATAGAACTTGATTTTGTCGGTGGGCTTCCATTCGTTTGTGTTTTTCAGGACAAAGATATTTTGGTCCGGTATAATGTTGGACGACGTGTAAATCATTGTCTGTGAGGTTATATTAAACAGAATGATATGACACGTTGTAAGTTGAACCTGCAAATCATTGAAGGGACGCGACATCTCGAATTCAAGATTTACGTCACTTGGTTCAATAAATATCCTATATTCAAGAATATAAGGACGCACGCGGTTTTTGGGGTCAAGTCCGAAGTTGCTCGGATAAATGTAGCGACTTTCATTCTGGAAAGGATGGAAGATTTTGTAAATGCCTTTGGACAACATGTTGAAAGGGTTTTTGTTGTTTCGTTGATTTCTTGAAATATGGGTTGACAAATCTTTGTAGGCTGGAAGCCAGGAACGTTGCAGGTCGTAGAACTTTGCCTGGGTAATTTGCTGGGCGGGTGTGTCGGGATAATGGTAAAGCAGCGGCATACTACGGGCATAAGTCTTGCCATTGTAGCTTTGATATATCAATTCGCGGGAATGACCTCCAGCTTTTCCGAAAAGTGGTAACTGAACCTGCATAAGTGCTTATTTTGTGAAGCCCCGTAGACGCAAATCTGCGGGGCTTCTGAAAAATGAACGTATAAAAAGGTACTCTATTGAATTACAACAGTAGCATCAAGCATAATTGGCACCGGTACACCAACATTCACACTCAACTTTAAATAGTCGGTGTTAAGTAGAGAAACGTTAAAGGTTGAAAACCACCAATTGTTTACTTCATCCCAACGAATACTATCGGAAATAACGGTTTTATTTTGAAGAAGTTGAACCGTGGTTGATCCCGAACCATCACCAATTCTTGGGTCTGAGAAATGGAAGAAGTCTCCTCTATCAATACCGCCTGCATAGATGGTCACGGGTCCAGTGGGTACCGGCTGTGGTTGGGCTGGCTTTTCCAATCTTGTTTTGATCGTGAAGGAGCCAAACGGAAGTGTCGAAATGTCGTCGCCATCCGTTGAACAAGTGAAATAAGCATATCCACTGCAACCGCTAAGAGAAGCAACCTGTAAACGTTCAGCCAACAAAAGATCATCGATTGTAGTTTGGAGGTTTTCAATTTTAATAGCGTTGGTTTGTTCGTCGAACGCAACAACAACGACGTTAGTGTTGACGGTTGCGCCTGAACCGAACATACCGAGAGTAATAGCCTCGCCAAAATCGAGTTCGCCATCGTCGAGCGTCATAAATGGCGTGGTAACTTTGGGGCCACTGCCGATAGCAAGCAGCTTTGAGAAATCAACGACTTTGGAACTTCCGTCAATGCTGTTGGCGGCTGAAACTTGCTTGGAGAGCGCATTGCGGCGACTCATGGCCTTTGGCTTTGACCCAAACAAGGAGCGTAATTGCTCATCGCTGACGGTACGCACGATGTCTGCAACCTGCTTAAAGAAATCGCGTTGGGTTTGCTGTGCGGGCGTGTTGGGGTTGCTCACCTCAAACGCTTTTGCCCTAGCCACGTTTTTGTCGTAGACTTTACAAAAGGTCATGCCGCCAGCGGATCCACGGGAGCGACCAATGATTGGATTCTGTGTTTTCATTGTTGAGAGTTTTAATTACATCAAGAAGCTAATTCTAAAATAGATGGGTGCCCATTGAAAACGAACACCCATCATCAATTCAATTAACCATCTAATTAATTCACATCAACACGGCATGGATATCAATTGCGTGCAGGACGTTCGTTAACGTTAATGGTGCCAAAACCAACGACAGCGGCCTTGCTGTCGGTAATGAGCGGAATGGCGTGGATGGTGTCCGTGGTTTCCCAACCAGCAGGAGTGTCGATGGTTAAAGCACCGACAGAAACTTTGGCGCTGGTGACGGTCAGGAGGATATCACCTTTCGTTTCGTTGACAACAGCAGCAATGAAATAGTTGTCAGCATAGTAGGTGTTAGCAACCACAGCAGCGTCCAAAGCTACTGCGATATCGCCACTGGAGAAGGCGCAAGTGGTGGTACCGAAATCAAACGTCGAAGCGTTACCCAACGTAAGAATGTCGGAATAGTCGATGACTTTTGCACCATCGTCAATGGTTTTGGATGCGCCAAGCTGCTTCGCCAAAGCATTGCGGCGACTCATGGCCTTTGGCTTTGAGGGGAAAAGCGTGCGGAGTTGCTCGTCGGTGAAAGAAGCGACGAGGGCACTCAGCGAGCGGAAATAAGTGCGCTGCACTTGTTGCGCGGGCGTGTTGGGGTTGCTCACCTCAAACGCCTTGGCTCTGGCCACGTTTTTGTCGTAGACTTTGCAGAAGGTCATACCGCCGGCTGAACCACGAGCACGACCAATGATAGGATTCTGAGTTTTCATAATGGTAGGATTTTAATGAAGATAACTTTTTATAAATGATTAAGAATTCGGCGCAAAAATACACATTTTATTTAACAATACAAGAAACATAAAGAAATTTTACAATAAAACAACAAACAGCCTTGAGCGGGTTGGGGGCGAAGCCCAGTCAACCCCTTTATTTACTTTGTGCCGTAAGTGGGTAATCGTTTAATGAAGGCGACCCCGATTGAAGGCGTGCCAAACGATTGAAAGAAGCAGCAAGGTCAAGACTAAGAATGCTATCAATGTGGGCATAATCCAGGAACGAATATTTTTTGGGCGAAGCATTGGTATATTACTTTCAGTTGTGGAAACGAATGTGGTTGTATCAGCGTCAAAGCAGCTGTCAACCGAAGTAGAAGCCTGGGCAACCGTGTCAATAGAGCGTTGTCGAACAGAAACAGACCTTGTTATCATTTTGTCGGTATCGGCAAAACGAAAACGTAATGTCTCGAGGAGTTCGAGCTCAAATAGTTTCAGATGGATTAGCGTCGAAGTGTCGCGCCAGGTCCTGACCTCCGTCCGCGTGCTGGTCACCATCTTGTGCCGGCTGCCGCAGGCGACGAATGACGACGCAATCAGGAAAAATGCGACAAGTTGGAGCCAGGTTGATAGCTGCCTGGAAACGGATTTGATTTTCACGAATAGTTTTAAGCTCATCGCGCAAAGGTTTTACAACATTATCGGTGTAGATCTCCAGTGCTTCACGTGTGTACTTCGTCTCGGAATCTCGCAGCGAAGCAGTAATTTTCGCTTGCATCGCTTCCATTTTGGTAGAGTGTTCTTCCTTCTCTTGGCGGCGGCGGTGGTTACTAAGCAACCAACCGCCAGCCGCAAACAGCCCGAGGACCTCAGGTATTAAGTCTAAGTAGTTAAGCATTTCGGTAAACGGTTTTAGCATCGAAGCAAGGACACGACTTTTTCACACCCGGTAATTGGTTGTGCCCGACGACCTCGGTCACTTGATAGTCACGTTTCCAGCAGGCAATCACAGCCCAAAGGGTTTTCTTCTGCTCTTGGGTTCTTGTGTCTGCAGCTGTGCGGGACGTTGGATTGAGCCCACCGACATAGGCGATGTGCATGCTGTCGGAGTTGAAACCTGCAGCGCCGTTGGCGGTGGTGTCGTTGGTGATGTAGCCGCCATCCTTTTTGACTTCGGGCCATTTTTGGAGTACACACCAGGTACCATCTTGAAAAACAATGGCGTGGTAGCCGTAATGTTTCCACTTCTTGACTTCAAAAAAATAGTGGTGGTAATATTCGCGGTTGCGCTTGGCGTTGCTCGGCTCCGCGGTGCAGTGTACGACGATACGTTTGATTTTTGCCATATTTTTAACATATTTTTTGCAAAAGTACAAATTTTCCTAATTTCTTAACCTATTTTAACCCATCCCCCAAAGGGCAAAAAAAAATCCCCGACGCGGAGGCGACGGGGAAAAAATGGTGACGGGCTTCCCAGGGCCATAAACATCAAGTTGGATTAAACTTGAAAAGTTTTTATACACATTCCGTTGTGGTATATTCCACATTTAACAATATCTTTCTCCGCAAAAAGCATAAGTGCAATTGCAGTCGCTTCATCGTAATTATGTGCTTTTTTATAAATACATTCGCCATAAAAACGTGGCTCTTTTTCGGCTATAACTGAGTACATAATAAATCATTTTTTGAAGTTTGGGAAACGGTTTTCAAACTCATACCAGGGCAGCACCTCGGCGAAGCCGAAAAGGATGACACCCGCGAAGACTTGAGCGGCAATATAATCGTCGAAGCCGACGACAAAGCCGCGGCCTCGGCCGTTGAAGTTGGCCGAGGTCACGTAGTAGTTATAGATTTTGGATTTCATGTTGCAAATAATTAGGTTCAAAACATTACAAGACAACCGGCAAAATGTGTTGGCTGGTTGTCTTCTTCTAATTTTTCAAGCAAATCACTTTGGATGTCTTCAATCAAGACGATATCAGACAAATCGAACTTCAAGGAGTCAACCCCTGGGATTCCCCAGGTATAAGAAGAAGGCAAAACCGACAGCGCGGCGCGCGTGCTGTGCAAGATGCGCTGCAAGCGCAGCGCATCTTCGACCGATAATGATAGTTTGACTTTCATTTCTTTTCCTCCTCACAATTTTTGCAGGTTGAAAACTCAGGAAGGAATTCCCGTTCACTGGCGGATGCCAGGATCATTCCGCAACGCGGACAGACGATGCCCCAAAGGCCACGCCCGATTTTTTCTTTTCGATAGACTTTCATGACGACCTCCTTAATCTTCGACGGGGAAAACAAAGACGGTTTGCGCACCGTCATGATACGAAGCGCAAAAATCGCCATAGATATCGCACACCATTTTTGACATGCGAAATTCTTGGACTTCCAATAGAAGTTTGGCACTTTCAAAGGCTTTAGGATTACAAACAACAACGGATTTATCCGTCATGTGCTGATCCTTAAAGATGGATTTCCAGGTAGGAATCGGGCGGCCAGGCAAAAGACTTTCTGCAGCAGCCCCAAGGATAATAGATTCGTAACTCATAATGTGTAGTATTTAGGTTATTAGCGTCTACAAAGATAAGCGATTTCCGCGACATAGCCAAATTTTGTCAAGCATTTCAACCTATAAATCAACCATTTAAACCAACATTTTTTCCAACTCATCCCGAATTTTTCCGCCATCCAAGGCGGCAAAAAACCGCGGGCGGGGAAGCCGCATCCGAGCGGCCAGCGGGGCAAATGTTAAAAAAAACTAACAAATAAGAAAACCGAGGGGGGGATGCCAAACCGCGAAGCGGCTAAAAGAGCGAAAGCTGAACGCCGGGCGCAGGCACGCCACCCGACCCGACCGACACACCGAGCGAAGCAGCGCAGGCAGCAGCGACCGACCAGCCCACCCACCAAGAGCACCCGAGCCGACCGCAGAGCCAAGCCGCGAAACGCGGACAAGCGGCGGCGACGCGCTCCGACGGCCGCAGCCCAGGCGACACGGGGACACGCGACACCGCCAGCGCGAACCAACCGAACACGCGGGACCACCCGAACGCACGAACCACGGCAAGAGCCGAGGGGAACGGGCAAGGACCAAAGGAGCAGGAACCAGCCACGAGACAAAGATACGAAAAAAGACAGCCCACCCAACACACC
>JAZQSG010000278.1:0-10655 GCA_045630025.1 Acutalibacteraceae bacterium | reverse complement strand
ATATCAACAATATCGGTTTTAGAATAGGACAGTACTTCCCTGCCCGATTCAAGCTTTGAAAGAGCAAGCATTGAGTTTACAACGGAAGAAAGTCTCTTAATTTCTTCAGAAACTATATTTAAATAATAGTCGGCTTTTTCGCGAGGTATGGTTCCGTTTAATATGCCGTCAACAAATCCGCCTATTGTTGTCATGGGCGTTTTAAGCTCGTGGGATACGTTTGAAACAAAGCTGCTGCTCATTTTTTCAAGGGATTCAAATGACGTTGCCATGGCGTTAAATGAGTCGGCAAGTTCTTTGATTTCGTCGTTTCGTTTTTTAACGGATACACGGCGGGAATAATCACCTTTTTGCATTGCTGTTGCCGCATCGTTCATTTCGTGTATTGGCGCAAGCATACTCTTTGAAAGAAGGTATAAAAGAATCATTAAAGCCATTAAAACAAAGAAAGATACAATAATTGTTGTAGAAATTATTAGCGTTGAATAGTCCGTGCCTGAATCTATTGCAAAAGAAACAAAAACCGCACCATCGGTTTCGCCTGAAAATCTCTTCAAGGCCGATCCGACAGTGTGGTAATTTTTAGTGTAAACGTTATGGAGGGTGCCGGTTTCTTTGTATATGCCGTTTTCAATAACGGCAGACATAATTTTAGAATCTATTACTTTTTGCAAATGCACGCAGTTTTGATGATTGTTTAAATCGCTGCAATATTCTGTAAGGCCGGATGTGTTAACGATAAAAACGGTAGCTTTATAAGCGTTTGAAACTGTATGTGCTGTTGTTTCAATATCTTCAATATCTCCGTTAATAGACAAATCTTTATATGTTGAGCAAATTGAATTAGCACAATTTTCAAGAGTTGTCAAGCGCTCGTTGTTCCATGCTTTGGCGGAAATTATTGAAAACAGAAACACCAATGCAGCAATGCCTAAGCAAATTATTGCCGATGTAAACGTAAACAACTTGCCAAATAACGAGCGAATCATTTATACAACCTCACGATATTGTTTCAAATTTATATCCTACGCCCCAAACTGTTTTAAGCTCCCACTTTTCGCTTACGTTTTCAAGCTTTTCTCTTAATCTCTTAATGTGAACGTCAACAGTTCTTGAGTCGCCATAATAATCAAAGCCCCATACCTCGTCAAGAAGTTGATTTCTTGTAAAAACTCTGTTGGGGTTGCTTGCCAGATAAAAAATAAGCTCAAGCTCTTTGGGTGGAGTGTCTATTTTTTCGTCATTAACAAGCAAACAATAGTTGGTAAGATTAATTGACAATCGGTCATATTTAACCTCTTTAACATCGTTTACTGCGGGGTGGAATCTGCGTAAAACCGCCTTAACTCTTGCAATAACCTCTTTGGAATCAAAGGGTTTTGTTATGTAGTCGTCAGCGCCAAGGTTTAAACCCAGCACCTTATCGAAGGTTTCGCTTTTTGCAGTGAGCATAATTATTGGCGTGTCGGTAGATTCTCTGATTTGTCTGCAAACCTGTCTGCCGTCAATTTTGGGCAGCATTATATCAAGCAAAACCAAATTGGGGTGTTCTTCTTCAAATACGGTAAGTGCCTCTTCCCCGTCAAATGCACAAACGGTTTCATATCCTTCTTTATCTAAATAAAGTCGCAATAATTCAGATATGTTTCTATCATCATCAACAATAAGGATTTTTTCCATTTGTAATTTTAACCTCCGTTATTTTAGAACGCGCTTGACTGTTGCAAACAGGATTTTAATATCTTCAACTATAGATATATTTTTGATGTAATCTATGTTCATTTTGCATTTTTCAGGCAAAATGTTATTAACGTAAAACTCATCGGCATCATCTGCATTATTCATTAAATCTGCTTCGTCGGCAAAATGTATTGATGAACGGCAGGTTATGCCCGGCCTTACTAAAAGGGTTGCACACCAATCGTCTTCATATTTTTCTACGTAATGTACTACCTCGGGTCGTGGGCCAACAAAACTCATATCGCCTTTTACAACGTTAATAAGCTGTGGCAATTCATCCAATCGGAATTTTCTAAGCACTTTTCCCGGCTTTGTTACACGGGAGTCATTGTTAACCGTAATGGATGTACCGTTTTTTTTGTTGGTCATTGTTCTGAATTTAATAATTTTAAATATTTTTCCGTTTTTACCCACTCTTTCTTGTACAAAAAAGACGGGTCCGTCATTTTGCGCAGCAACTACTATTGCGCATACTATAAATATTGGCGACAATAGCAAAAGCATAAAGATTGCAGTAAAAACGTCAAAACAGCTTTTAAAAAACAAAGTGAAGCTTTTCTTTTTTAAAGTTGTTTTACACTCGTTTATTAGGTCACTTTGTATATTTAGCGGCGATTTCTGTAATAGCGTCTGCGACATACTTCACTTCCTCAAACGTCATAGAAGGATACAATGGAATAGAAATAATTTGATTGAAAAAGCTTTCGCATTCAGGATAGTCGCCAACTCCGGTTCCTAACTTATTTTTGTAATATGGATGAAGGTGAACAGGAATAAAATGAACGCTTGTTCCAATCTTATAGTCGGATAATTCTTTAATAAAATCGTCCCTGCCGATTGTCAACTCGTCAGTTATTTTTATAACAAACAAGTGTTCTGCATTAGTGCTGAGTGTAGCGTTTGACAAACAATCAACACCATTAACGTCGGCTAAGCGCTGACGGTAATAATCGGCGTATTCAATGCGGACTTTTTGCATTTCTTCAAAATGGTCCATTTGAGTAAGGCCAATTGCCGCAAGAATATCGGGCATATTAAACTTAAATCCGCACTCATCTACCTCGTAGAACCAAGATCCGTGACTGCCGTATCTGTTCCAAGCATCTTTATTCATACCGTGCAGCGAAAGCTTTCTGCATAAATCGGCAAGCGTTGCATCGTTGGTGGTGAGCATACCACCCTCACCTGTTGCAAGGTTTTTGGTTACGTAAAAGCTGTATGCAGTAGGGTTGCCCATTGAACCTATTGGCTTTCCGTTATAATATGTGCCAAAGGCGTGAGCAGCATCTTCCACGATATATAGATTGTGCTTTTTTGCAATTTCTTGCAAACGATTCATATCACAGGCCTGGCCTGCATAGTGCACAGGTAAAATTGCTTTAGTTTTACTTGTTATGGCTTGTTCAATTTTGTTAACGTCAATAAGACCGGTTTTAGCATCTATATCAACAAAAACGGGTGTACCGCCACATCTAATTATAGAGTGTGCAGTTGAACAAAAGGTCATAGGGGTGGTTATAACCTCGTCGCCCTCTTTTATTCCAAGTGCGTAAAGTGCCAACTCAAGAGCAGCCGTGCAAGAATTCACTGCAATTGCATACTTAGCGCCAACAACTTCGGCAAAGCGTGCTTCAAATTCTTTAACACAACTTGCAGAGGTCCACCAACCTGAACGAAGAACACCCTCTACCTTTTTTATGGCATCTTCAGTTATATAAGGGCGAGAATAGTATATAAACTCATCTCTGATCTTCATAATTCAACACCTCAAAATTAACATAGCTTATGTTCAAACGTGGGTACTATTCCTTTTACAATTTTGTAAAGAGAATCGTAGGTATCAACCTCAACGGCCGATGACAAACGCTCCAAAGCGGAAGTAAATCCATCAAGATCGTGTTCGTCGGGTTTGAGAATAACAATCTTTTCATTTGACGTTTTATCAAAACTTTCGCCCTTAACAGAAATCTCTTCAAACATTTTTTCACCGGGACGAAGGCCTGTGAATTCAATTTTAATATCTACGTTGGGCTCAAAACCTGAAAGACGAATCAAATCACAAGCAAGGTCGTAAATTTTAACGGGTTTGCCCATATCCAGCACAAACACCTCGCTGCCGTTTGCCATAGCACCTGCTTCAAGAACAAGCTGAACGGCTTCGGGTATAGTCATAAAGTATCTGCGCATATCCGGGTGAGTTACAGTAACGGGACCACCTGCGTTGATTTGCTTTTGGAAGAATGGAACTACACTGCCGTTAGAACCAAGAACGTTGCCAAATCTAACAGCTGCATAATCGGTTGTGTATTTTTCGTTTAATGACCTTATTACAAGCTCGGCAACTCTTTTTGATGCACCCATTATATTTGTGGGGTTAACTGCTTTGTCGGTTGAAATTAATATAAACTTTTCAACGTTGTGCTCGCCTGCAACCATTGCGGTTTTCATAGTGCCGAAAATATTGTTTTTAACCGCTTCCCTTGGGTTAACTTCGCTCATAGGCACGTGCTTGTGGGCTGCGGCGTGAAATACAACTTGAGGATTAAATTCATCAAAAACCTCGTTAAGTCGGTCGGTATCTCTTATTGAGCCGAGGCGCATAACGAAACGCTCGGAATCAAAGGATTCTAAAAGCTCGTTGTTAATGTAGAAAAGGCCGTTTTCGTTAAAATCAAATACTATCAGCTTTTTACATTCGTATTTAAGCACCTGTCGGCAAATTTCAGAGCCGATTGAACCGGCACCACCCGTTACAAGAACAACCTTATCTTTAATAAATGAGTTTACGGCATCCATATCAAGGTTTACTTGATCGCGACGCAACAAATCTTCATAGTTAATGTTGGTAATTGCGGCGTTGTTTAGGTCAACGTTATTGATAGTGCCGAATCGTTGAATTTTACATTTGCATTCTGCGCAAACGTCCATAACGCTTTTAAGTAAATCTCTTGTAGCTGTTGGTATTGCAACAATTACAAGATCAATGTTGTATTTTTCTATAGCTTCCTTAAGCTTTGTGCCGTTGCCATAAACCTTTACACCGTTTATTCTTCTGCGGGTAAGGTTGTCGTTATCGTCGATGAATACTATGGGGCGCAAACGGTCATCAGGGTGGTTAACCATTTTGGAGTAAAGAAACACGCCTGCCTCGCCCGCTCCGTATATAAGCACACGTTTAAAGTTGGCCTCGTTAAGCTCTGAAAGCTTTGATCTTAAGGCGCTAAGCAGCTTTATGAATGAACGACCAAAAATCGACATTAAATACATAAAGCAAAATGCTATCATATATGTATTAAGCTCGTAATCAAAGCCGCGACTGGGCAACAGTATGTTTACAACGGCAGTGATATCTAATATATACAAGCCCGCCACAGTAATTGCTGTTGCAATAAACTGCCTAATTGCATCTCTGAAACCAACGTGCCGCAAAACGGTTGAATAACAACCAAACAGCAAGCTTACTGATATAAGTATAACGATGTAAAACACGTAATATGCAGGAAGATTTGCAAAATCTGTTGATGTTTCTATTGAAGAGTGTGGGTTGTCCAATTTTATTGCTATAAATAATGAGAAAACTGCACTTAATGCATCCCATATTATAAGACAGACAAAAGGAATGATTCGTCTTAACTTATTCACTTCGTCACCTCCGTGTATAATCTTTATTATTTTACTACATTATTCTAATAATGTCAACAAAGGCGGGTGCTATTGGTTTTTTAGTTACAAAATTGTTATCATTTACTTGCTTTTTTACCTATTTTATAGTAAAATTATAAAAATACATTTATTTTGTTCGGAGTTGATGTTATGATTTGGCACAGCGCTACGCTTGATGAGATGAATGAGGATCTGCAAACCAACTATGAAAAAGGATTGTCAGATGCTATTGCCAATTATAGATTAAAAGAATTTGATGAGAATTTTTCTTCGTCAGTTTCGGTTACACCTTTTATCAATCGCTTTACTTCATTTTTAAAGCAACCAATGATTATCTTGTTGATTGTATCTGCATTTTTATTTTATTTTGTAGAGCTTTTGATGCCGTCAACAATTACCCCTTACGTTAACGTTTCGTTGTGGGTTATAGTTTTTATTGTTGCGTTGTTAATGTTAAAATCATTAATCGGCTATGGCTGCGAGCGCTTTATGGCTCATGAACAAAAAATTACTGCACCTAAAGCAACGGTTATTCGCGGTGGTGTAGAAAAAACCGTAAGCTCTTTAAGTGTTGTTCCCGGCGATATAATTGTATTAAAGCCGCGCAAAGCAGTGCCTGCAGATGCCAGACTTATTAAATCAGAAACTCTTACTTGTAATGAGTCTGCAGTTACAGGTATTCAAGCTCCTGTTGTAAAGGATGCTTCATTTGTTTGTACCGATATCACCCCCCTGCCCCAACGCGCCAATATGGTTTATTCCGGCAGCTGGGTATCTCATGGATACGGCTTAGCAGTTGTTACCGAAACCGGTGACAACACCGAATTTGGTAAGCGCATTGCAATCAGCAGAGAGTCTGCACTTTCTGACGTTGAAAGCTCTTTTTCTGCATTGAAAAAGACAATGTCACACATCTCTTTAGCTATTTTTATTTTCGTTATGATTTGCTGTATGCTTATCACAAAATATTCGGCAAACGGCGGATCATACACCTGGTTGACCGTTGCAACCTATATTATGTTTATATCTTCCGCAATTTCAGTACTTTTCTCTCCTTTAAGCATTTCGGATACCGTTACCATTAACACGGTAATCAGCTTGTTAAAGCTGAAAAAGAAAAATGTTTCTGTTACTAATATCAGCGTTATTGATGAAATGGGTGACGTTAACTGCGTTTGCGTAGATAAAAGCGCCGTTACTCAACACAATATGGTTGCAACAGATATTTATAACGGAATTGATATTATTGATATTACAGGTGGTGTTTCTTCTGATACCGCTATGCTTTTGCGACTTGCAGCCGCTGCAAGTCTTAAGGATGGCGATTCTACAGACAGTGCCCTTATATCTGCCTGCGAAAAACTTGCTATGATGGATAAGGCAGAGGTTGACAATCTTTATCCTTGCCTTAGTTACGTTCCCTATGACGATGAGTATATGACTACCGTTTCTGTTAATATGATTGATGGTCAGCCGTATGCAATAATTAAGGGTGCTGCAGAATCTGTTGCTAAATTCTGCCTTGGAGAGACCGAACATATTATTAAAAGCGCTGAAGCAATGGGTACCAAAGCACTGCACGTTATAGCCGTTGCTGTTAAGGTTTTGTCAAGTGTTTCCGATACTGTTAGTCCGTCAAAAGATGAGCTTTACAGTGGATTAACCTTCTTGGGTTTGGTTGGTTTTGCTGATCCTATCAGAAACGACGTAAGAAACGCAGTATCAGAGTGCTTGGATTCCGGCATACAGGTTAAAATGTTTACAGGTGATAGTATCTTTACTGCTAAAGCCATTGCACGTCAAGCGGGTATTTTAAATGATGATAATCAAGCAATTCTTGGCAGTGAGCTTGAGAATTTAAGTGAAGAAGAATTTACCGAGGCCGTTATAAGTCACACAACCTTTGCCAGGGTGTCGCCTTCTCTTAGAATAAAGATAGTTCAAACTCTTAAAAATGCAGGTTATATTATTGCCGCAACCGGCAGAAATTCAACAGTAAACGCTGCAATGGACACTGCTAATATCGGATGCGCTTTGGGTGAAACAAGCTCAGATGCACTTAAACGAACGGCTGACGTTGTTCTTAAGGATGATAGCTTTAACTCCATCGTATCTATGATAAAGGGTGGCAGAAGCATTTATGAAAATATGCGCCGTTCTGTATGTGCTGTTATTACCGTTAACGTTGCCCTTGTTTTAATGGAGTTGTTTGGATTTTTCATTTGGCAGCAATCGGTGCTTAACCCCTTGCAGATTGTAATTGCTTGCCTGCTTTCTAATATATTTACCATTTTTGCAATCGCTTTCGAGCCATTTGATGCTCTTAAAAACACAAAGCAAGCATCAAATAATACCAATCTTAGCGATGATCAAAAGATAAACGTTATTTGGCAAAGTGTAGTTATTGCTCTTGTTTCTTTAATTGCTTATGCTGTAACTCATTCTGTAACATCAGTCGCATGCTTGGCTACTTTCGTTTGCGGTGCACTTGCCGCTATACTTGGATTTAAGAGCAAGTATAGTTTGTTGGAATCTAAACTTTTAAGTAATAAGTTAAGTTTGTTTTTATCGTCCGGTGCATTTATTCTTGTTTACATCTTATCTTGCATCTTTTCGGGCGGTACAGTTAACAAATATCTTGTTCTGCTTATCTTCTTGTCTCTTTTGCCTCTAGTAGCGATTGAGGCAGGTAAAATAATAGTAAATTATAAAAGGAGCAAAAAATAATGTCTTTTCAAACTGCAGCAATTAACAATGGCGATACCGCCGTTGTTATGAAAACCACCATGGGTGATATTACTATAAAGTTGTTTCCCGAATATGCGCCTAAGGCCGTAGAGAATTTTTTGACTCATGCTAAAAACGGTTATTATGACGGATTGAAATTTCACCGTGTAATTAAAGATTTTATGATTCAAGGTGGAGATCCCAACGGAACCGGAACAGGTGGCGAAAGCATTTGGGGCTTGCCTTTTGAAGATGAATTCACTCCTGTGCTTCACAATGTAAGAGGCGCTCTTTCAATGGCAAATGCAGGACCCTGCACTAACGGAAGTCAGTTTTTTATAGTTCAAGCAACTGAGGTTAACTCAAGTCTTTTGTCTCAGATGAAAGAACTGCCCGACCACTTCCCTGCAGATTGTGTAGAGGATTACGAGCAGCTGGGCGGTACCCCTTGGCTTGATTATCATCACACTGTATTTGGACAGGTTGTTGAAGGTATGAGTGTAGTTGATGCTATAGCTGACGTTGTCGTTGATGGCAGAGATATGCCGTTAGAAGCAGTAAAAATTATTGCAATAGAAATCAAATAAATTATAAAAAACAAACCTCCTACGATTTCGTAGGAGGTTTGTTTTATTTGTATTTAATTTATCCAAGCATTTGAATAAGAACGCCTGCTGCAACTGCTGAACCTATAACACCGGCTACGTTGGGACCCATAGCATGCATCAAAAGGAAGTTGCCGGGATCTTCTTCTTGACCAACTTTGTTAGCAACACGTGCGGCCATAGGAACAGCAGAAACGCCTGCTGCACCAATAAGAGGATTAACCTTGCCACCGGTAACAACGTACATAAGTTTGCCAAACAATACACCTGCTGCGGTGCTGAATGCAAATGCACATAAGCCAAGCAAAACGATTCCCAAAGTATCAGTAGTTAAGAAGGTTGCACCGTTAGTCGTTGCACCTACGGTAAGGCCTAAGAATATGGTAACAATGTTCATCAATTCGTTTTGAGCAGTTTTGCATATACGCTCAACAACGCCGCTTTCTTTCATAAGGTTACCAAGCATAAGCATACCAACAAGAACAGCTGCATCGGGCAATAACAAAGAAACAACAATAGTAACTACTACGGGGAAAATGATTTTTTCAATCTTGGATACGGGACGAAGCTGCCCCATTCTTACGCTGCGCTCTTTTTTAGTGGTAAGTGCCTTCATAATGGGCGGCTGTATAGCAGGAATAAGCGCCATATAAGAGTAAGCAGCAACGGCTATCGGACCCAACAAATCAGGCGCAAGCTTTGATGTTGTAAAGATTGCCGTAGGACCGTCAGCGCCGCCGATTATACCGATTGAACCTGCTTCCGGGCCGGTAAATCCAAGCAAAATAGCACCCGCATATGCTACAAATATACCGAACTGGGCTGCTGCACCCAAAAGGAAGCTCTTGGGGTTGCTGATAAGGGGGGCAAAGTCGGTCATACAACCAATGCCCAAGAAGATAAGCGGAGGATATATACCCAGCTTAACGCCAAGATAAAGAATATCAAGCAAGCCGCCGTGTTGGCAAACGGCACCGGCCATTATGTGAAATTGACCTTCTGCATCCTGCGTCCAATAAGCTGCGTTTAGCGCACCGTCTTCAAGGGTTGTTGCCCAAATTTCAGGGTGATAAATGCCTGCATTGGGAAGGTTCGCAAGAAGCATACCGAAAGCTATGGGTAAAAGCAGCAAGGGTTCAAACTTAAATCTGATTGCCAAAACAAACAGACAGCAAGAAACCAAAATCATAATAAGGTTTTTCCAACCGTCTCCGTCAAAAAACGCTGCAATACCCGATTTACTGAGTATGCCTAAAAGGGCATCTAAAAAATCGTTTATCATATTAGTACCCTTTCTTAAAATGATTTTACGTTATTAAGCAAACCTGCTGTAGCCCATGCAGAACGACCTACTCTTGTTGCAGGGCGAATTGATCTAATTATCGGCTTTCTACCCGTTCCCTCATACATTGAGTAAACAGCAGCAGAAATAACGGCAATGATTTCATCATCGTCAACGGCGGCAACGGGTGCTGCCTTTTTAGGTGCAGGAACTGCCTTAACAGGTTTTACTTTGGCGGGTTTTTCTTTAACCTCGGTAGTGCTTTTTGATTTTGAAAAAAGACCAAACATAGAAATTATCAAAACAAAAAGAATAAGCATACCGAAAACAATGGCAACACCGGTTAAAACAACGCTGGTAACACCGGGGTAATTAGTATTGTTTGCAAGTATTAACATTTAATTTACCTCATTTATAAATTATCAGGTGTTTTTGAAGCGCTCAAGAGCTTCTCTTAACTCAATAGCTTTAAGTTCGGGTGCGGTGGGGTTACAATGTGCCCAAGCACCGGTTTCGCTTGATGCGTTGAACTTAATTTTATCTGCAGAGCGCATGGGTGGGAAGAACTCAACGTGGAAATGATAGTAATCACTTGTATCTTCACCGTTAACAGGTGCATTATGCATACACATCATATA
>JAZQSG010000277.1:0-2007 GCA_045630025.1 Acutalibacteraceae bacterium | reverse complement strand
TGCCCGGTATTGTAAGTTCTGCTGTATCTTCCAAGATTTCATCAAACAAGGCGATGAAAATCATATCCTTTGTTTTATTAGCCGTATTTATTATTATATTTGTAGTTTTCGGCATTGCTTGGTTAAATTTAATGTAAAATTTTCAGTTTTCAGAGCCCTTTAATTCGTGCCATTAAGTTCAAAACTCCCAAAAAACAAAGGACTACTTCGGTAGTCCTTTGTTTTTATCCAATCCGAAGGATTGGCAAGTAATCGCCGATAGGCGTATGTAATCACGCGAAGCGTGTATGGTATCACCGCAGGTGCATTTCCTTCGGATTGATTACATACCAAAATAAATTTCGATTACGGTTTGTAAAAATATTAACAACATAAAAATGCATTTATTTGCTTTTTATAGCAAATTTGTGTATTGTTAAATACAAACATATGTGATAGAATTTAAAGGTGAATACTCTTTAGGAGTGAACTTTATGGATATTAAAATTTTACAAGGTGAATATTGGTGGACGGGTTGTGTTAATTCTGCCCACGAAACCCCTTACACAGTTGATTCCGTAGGCGAGTTTACTTTGTACGGCGGCGATGAGTCAGACCAGTTTGCACCTGTTTTGGTTTCTTCAAAGGGCCGCTATTTTTGGAGCGAAAAGCCCTTTACCGGAAAGGTGGCCAACGGCGTTATATCTCTAGATTTGCTTGATGATGGCGAATTGTGCGAGGGCTACGGCAATTTGCGGGGTGCCTACCTTGCGGTTATGAAAAAGCACTTTCCCTTTAACGGCAAAATGCCCGACAAGCTGTTTTTCACCGCCCCTCAATACAACACCTGGATTGAGCTTGGCGTTGAGCAATTTCAAGACAGAATTATTGAATACGCCGAAAACATAGTTAAAAACGGCTTTACGCCCGGCGTGCTTATGATTGACGGCGGCTGGCAAGAAGATTACGGCGTATACGAATATTGCAATATGCGCAAAATTCCTCAACCCAGGCAGATGGTTGACCGCCTGCACGAGCTTGGCTTTAAGGTTATGTTTTGGGTATCGCCCATAGTATCCTCAGCGGGCTGGCGCTTTAAAGAGCTGCGCAAGCTGGGCTACCTTTGCAAATATAAGGGCACAGATACTCCTGCAATACGCGATTGGTGGAGTGGCGACAGCTGTATGATGGATTTAACCAACCCGGATTGTGTTGCATGGTTCCACGAAAAACTGCAAAGTTTAATTGATAACTTTGGCGTTGATGGCTTTAAGTTTGATGCAGGTGACGGCTATTTTTACCGCGATGACGATAACATCTATCAACCCATGCTTGCCCGTGAGCAAACCAAGGCCTTTAACGAGTTTGGCGAAAAATATCCCTTTAACGAGTTCCGTGCCGCCTGGAAATGCGGCGGTATGGGCTTGGTTGCACGCTTGCACGATAAATACCACAGCTGGACGGAGTATGGCATCAACACCCTTATTCCTCACACCGTTGCCCAGGGTCTTGCAGGATATGCCTATTGCTGTCCCGATATGGTGGGCGGCGGCATACTGGATTGCTTTGTGGAGGGCAGCGATTTTGAGTTTGACCAAGAGCTGTTTGTTCGTTGGACTCAAGCCAGCACCTTTACCGCAATGATGCAAATGTCCATTGCTCCTTGGCGCGTGCTTACCAAAGAGAATTTTGAGATTGTCAAGGATTGCATCAAGCTTCACGAAAAGTATGGTGAAACCTTCTATGAATTGGGTGTTAACGCATCCAAAACGGGTGAGCCCATCGTGCGACATATGTGCTATGAATATCCCGATTGCGGCTTTGAAAGCTGCTGTGACCAATTTATGCTGGGCAGCGATATTTTGGTGGCCCCCGTGCTTACCAAAGGCGCAAGAAGCCGTGACGTTATTCTTCCTGCAGGCAAATGGCTTGCTGATGACGGCACACAGTATGAGGGCGGGCAGACCATTACCGTTGATGCACCCCTTGAACGCTTGCCTTACTTTAAGAAGATATAAATTAAAAAGC
>JAZQSG010000276.1:0-25302 GCA_045630025.1 Acutalibacteraceae bacterium | reverse complement strand
GCGGTAAATTTGGCGACGGCGGCTATAAGGTTGCAGGCGGCTTGCACGGCGTAGGTGCATCGGTTGTTAACGCCCTTAGTGAATATCTTGAGGTAGAGGTACATTCCGACGGCAAGGTTTATCGCCAAAGGTATGAATGCGGCAAGGCGGTAACAGGCCTTGACGTTGTTGGCACCACCGACCACACCGGCACCCAGGTTACCTTTAAGCCCGACCCCACACTTTTTACCGACACCACCGTTTATGAGTTTGAGCGCCTTGCCAAGCGTTTGCAAGAGCAATCCTTCCTTAACGCAGGCATAAAGGTTACTCTTACCGACCGCCGCGAAGCAGAAGAAAGAAGCGAAACCTTCCATTACGAGGGCGGTATAAAATCCTACTGCGAATATATGCTTTCTAAAAAGAAAGAGCGCAAGGATACTCTTAACGCATTGCACGACGACGTAATTTATATGTCTACCGCCAATGACGACAGCGCAGCCGAGGTTGCCCTTCAGTTTAACAACGGCTACGATACTCAAATTGTAAGCTTTGCTAACAATATGCACACTATCGACGGCGGTCAGCACGAAATCGGCTTCAGAGCTTCACTTCGCGCCACCGTTAACGCCTATGCCCGTAAGTTTGGCCTTTTAAAGGATGCCAACCCCGACCTTAAGGATGACGATATTCAAGAGGGCCTTATTGCCGTTGTATCGGTTAAGCTTAAGGATGCACAGTTTGAGTCACAAACCAAGGCAAAGCTTGGCAATACCTCTATGCGCACCCTCGTGCATCAGATGATAAAAGAGCAGCTTATGGATTATCTTGAAAATAATCCCGTTCAGGCCCGCACCATTATCAACAAATCAATGGCGGCCTCTGCTGCACGCGAGGCGGCACAAAAGGCACGCGAGGCCAGCCGCAACCGATCAAGCTTGTCAAAAGCACGTATGCCCGACAAGCTGACCGACTGTATCAGCGACGACAACACCAAAAACGAGCTTTTCATCGTTGAGGGAGATTCTGCAGGCGGCTCTGCTTGTGACGGTCGTAACTCAACCTATCAGGCAATACTTCCTCTTTGGGGTAAAATGCTTAACGTTGAAAAGGCCCGTGCCGACAAGGTTTTCAGCAACGAAAAGCTGACACCCGTTATTATTGCCCTTGGCACAGGCATTGGTGAAGAATTTAATCTTGAAAAATTAAGATACAACAAAATTATAATTATGGCCGATGCTGACGTTGACGGTGCCCACATCCGCACCCTGTTGCTCACCTTCTTCTATCGCTATATGAAGCCCCTTATCGAGACCGGCCACATCTTTTTGGCACAGCCCCCGCTTTACAAGGTGTCTAAGGGCAAGCAGCACAGCTACGCCTTTAGCGATGACGAGCGCGATATGCTGATTGAGCAATATGGCGGCAGCGGCAGCGTTGATATTCAGCGCTACAAAGGTCTTGGTGAAATGGATGCCGACCAGCTGTGGGAAACCACTATGGACCCCGACCAAAGAACCTTGCTTAAGGTTGAAATGGACGATGCCGAAAAGGCAGACGCCATTTTCACTCTGCTTATGGGTGAAGAGGTTGAGCCCCGCCGTAAATTTATTGAGGATAACGCCCTCAATGTTACTAATCTTGACGTTTAAGGAGGTGCAGAGATATGGCAGTTAAAGAGATTGTAAATTGGCCCAAAGACGAAGAAACCAAAATTGTGCCGGTTGAAATATGCGACGAAGTTTCAAACAGCTTTCTTGATTATTCAATGAGCGTTATTGTCAGCCGTGCTCTGCCCGACGTGCGTGACGGTCTTAAGCCCGTTCACCGCCGAATCCTTTATACTATGTATGAAAACGGCCTGACCCCCGATAAGGCCTACCGTAAGTGCGCCGACACGGTTGGTTCGGTGCTTGGTCGTTATCATCCCCACGGTGACGCCTCGGTATACGACGCCATGGTGCGTATGGCGCAAGATTTTTCACTGCGCTATCCTATGGTTGACGGTCACGGTAACTTCGGTTCTATCGACGGTTACCCCGCTGCTGCTTACCGATATACCGAAAGCCGCCTTGCCAAGCTTGCTATGCATATGCTTGACGATATTGATAAAGAAACGGTTAACTTTACCCCCAACTATGACGACCGTTTGAAGGAGCCCACCGTGCTTCCCAGCCGATTCCCCAGCTTGTTGGTTAACGGCTCGTCGGGTATTGCGGTTGGTATGGCAACCAACATTCCCCCTCACAACCTTGGTGAGGTTATCGACGGTATGTGCTGCCTTATTGACAACCCCGATGCCGAGCTGAGCGACCTTTGCGAGCATATTAAGGGACCCGACTTCCCCACGGCAGGCATCATTATGGGTATGAGCGGCATTCGCGCCGCCTATGCCACCGGCCGCGGCAAGATTGTGCTTCGCGGTAAAACCGAAATTGAAGAGACGGCTAACGGCCGCTTCAGAATTATCATTACCGAAATTCCTTACAGCGTAAACAAAAAAATGCTGGTTAAATCAATATGCGATTTGGCTAACGAAAAGCGTGTTGAGGGCATTGACGACGTTGTTGACCACTCTTCAAAGCGCGATGGCGGTATCCGCATCGTAGTATCTCTTAAAAAGGATGCCAATCCCCAGGTTGTGCTTAACAAGCTGTTTGCTTATACTCAGCTGCAATCCAGCTTTGGCGTAATAAATCTTGCTCTTGTTAACGGCGAGCCCAAGGTGCTTACCCTTAAAGAGATGCTTCAGCACTATATCGACCACCAGTGCGAAATTATTGAAAACCGCACCCGCTACTTCTTGCGCAAGGCACAAGAGCGTTTGCACATTTTGGATGCACTTTCTACCGCCCTTGACTTTATTGACGAGGTAATTGCCATTCTTCGCGCAAGCAAAACGGTTAACGACGGTAAAACCGCCCTTATGGAGCGCTTTGAGTTTGACGAAATTCAGGCCACCGCTATCGTGCAGATGCGCCTTGGTCAGCTGACCGGCCTTGAGCGTCAAAAGATTGACGACGAAATTGCCGAGCTTAAGGTAAAAATTGCCGATTACCAAGATATTCTTGCCAATCACAGCCGCGTGCTTGATATTGTTAAAACCGAGGCCCTTAATCTGCGTGATAAATACGCCGATGACCGCCGCACCGAAATAACCGCTGTTACCGGCGAGGTTGATATTGAAGACCTTATCCCCGAAGAAAACAGCGTTATTACCCTTACCAAAATGGGTTACGTTAAGCGTATTTCTTCTGACGAGTATCAAATTCAAAACCGTGGCGGACGCGGCAAAAAGGGTATGACCACCCGCGAAGAGGATATGGTAGACAATATGTTTGTTTGCTCAAGCCACGACCGCGTGATGTTCTTTAGCAACTTTGGCCGAGTATATCGCCTTAAGGCATACGAAATTCCCGAGGGCACCCGCAACGGAAAGGGACTTAACATCATAAACGTGCTGCCCCTTCAGCCCGAAGAAAAGATTACCGTCATGCTTAAGGTTACCGAAACCGACGACCAGGAAAATTATATCTGTATGGTTACCAAGCACGGCGTTATCAAGCGTTCACGCCTTAGCGTTTACGATACCAACCGCAAGGGCGGTATAAACGCTATCGAGCTTGACGAGGGTGACGAGCTGCGCTGGGCACAGATTACCGACGGCACCAAGGATATTTTGGTTGCTACCCGCAAGGGTCTTGCAATCCGCTTTGCCGAAACCGATGCCCGTCCCTTGGGCAGAACGGCCCGCGGTGTGCGCGCCATCTCTCTTACCGAGGGTGACGAGGTTGCAGGTATGGTTGTTGTTGACGATAGCCGCACCTTGTTTACCGCAAGCGAAACGGGCTACGGCCGCCGCAGCCATTTCAGCGATTATCGCCGTCAATCCCGTGGCGGTAAGGGTATGACCAACTATAAGACCGCCAAATACGGTCTGGTTGCTTCTGTTAAGACGGTTGGCGAGGACGAGGATGCAATTCTTATCTCGTCAAACGGCGTTATCATCCGCATTTATGCCGATTCGGTAAGCTTGTTCTCACGCACCGCCAAGGGCGTAAGGGTAATGCGACCCGACGAGGGCGACTTCCTCTATACTATGGAAATTACCGAGCATTCTGAAGATGCCGAAATGGCCGAGGCCCCCTCAGCCGAGGATATGGCCGACAACGCTCCCGAGCCCGAAGAGGGAGAGGGCGAGGTTGTAGCTACCGATGCACAAGAGGCGTTTGATGCGGTAATGAAAAATGCCGCCGAGCACCCCGTAGAGGAATAACAGCTAAAATAAAACCGCAGTTCAAACGAACTGCGGTTTTTAATTTTTAAATTAATTCTTGAAGCTGGGTACCGTCGGTTTTGATTTTATAATGTTTAACAGTAACCATCTTGTCGCTGTCAAATTTAATGCCCAGGTAAAAATAAATCCAATTGCCTGCAACGCTTAACTTGTCGCAATATCCGTCGTACACCAGTTGATTAGAGGTGCCGTCGGTTTTGATTTTGTACAGCTTGTGGTCATAATAATCGGTGTAATATAACCAACCGTTTTCGGCAGTTACGTTCGTAGCGCCGCTCTCAACCAGCGTTTGTTTAAAGCTGCCGTCAAGCTTTTCCTTTGTAAGGTCGCCGGTGGTGTAAAAGTAGCCGTCATAGAAAAACATTCCTTGAGAGCCGCCACGGCCGTAACAAACCTTGTTTTTTCCGTTAAGATCGGTAGAATAGAGATCCAAATAATATTTATAATAAATCCTGCCCTCATACACACAAGGGTCGAATATGGTCATATCCTCTTTGATTATCTCGGTAGGCTCAAACTTATCAACGGGTGTTTTATATAAGTTGCTTGCGCCGCTTGAGGTGGTATAAAATGCATAGCCGCTAACCACTGAAAGAGAGTATACCTTTTGGTCGCCGAAGCGCTTAAAGTCGGTGCCATCGGTGCGAACCTTGTAAATGTAGTGGGTTATTGAATCGACAAAATATACCCACGCGCCGCTTACGTTTATATAGCATCCGCTGACCGCATCGCAAAGTCTTACTGTTTTGGATTGGTCGGTTTTGGTTTTATACACGCCGGTCGAGGTGCCAAAATAAATCCAGTCACCTTGAATGGAGGCAAAACCTTGGTTGTTCAGATTGCTGTCGGTGTTGCCGTAGGTGCGCTCGGGGTCATATTTTACCGCGGGTTTGGGCGATACCGACGAGGCGGCAGAGCTTGTGCTGCTCACATCTGAGCTTGTGGTATCGCTGCTTACCTCGGTGCTTGCTGCCTCGCTTTGGGGCATATCGGACGAGGTGGCGGCGGTGCTGTCGGCCGCAGGTTGACAGCCGCAGGCGGTGGATGCCGCCATTGCAAACGCAAGTATAAGGCACAAAAGTTTCAAAATGCGAATTCTCATACAAACTCTCCTTTAAAAATTATATAAAAATTATATCATAAAGCATAAAAAAGTCAACAAAACAAGGTCGCAGAGCAATCTCTGCGACCTTTGGTTGTATAACGAAAACCACGCGACTATCGCGTGGTTTTCATTATACAAAAATCCCCATCACTCTGCGCGATACCAAGCGAGTGACGGGGGTTTGTTTTTGAGTGCAGTCAATAGGTATTAATTTTCTTCTAATTTGATTTCGCCGTTTTCGCGTTCAAACTCTTTTATGCATTGGCGAATTAGATAAATAATCTGTCCGTTAGCAGAACGGCCTTCGTATTTTGCAATATATCGCAACTTGCCGTGAAGTTGGGGCTCAACCTCAATACCTAAGTGCTTGTTTTCTTTGTTTCTCATAATTATCCACCAACAATCTTAATTTAAGTTTATTTTAAGATTACAGTGTGCTATAATGTTGTTAGTATACTTGTATTAAGTATACTATTTTAACAAGGAGAAGGCATTATGACGTGTACCTTTTTTGGGCATAAGGATACTCCGTGGTCAGTAGAGCCCGTGCTGAAAGAAATTTTAACCGATTTAATAAAAAAACAAGGGGTAAAAAATTTTTTAGTGGGGCATCATGGAAATTTTGACAAAATGGTGCTCAAAACGCTGAAAGAGTTAAAAAAAGAATATGCTCAAATAAAAATTGAGGTAGTGCTTGCCTATTTAACAGATTCAGAGGTTGATTGCCTCACAATATACCCCGAAGGGCTAGAAAGTGTGCCAAAGCGTTATGCAATTTCGGCTCGAAACGAGTGGATGACAGAAAAGAGCCAAATTGTTGTTACTTACGTTAACAGAGTGTTTGGCGGTGCGGCGCAATTTAAAGAATTGGCAAAGAAAAAAGGAAAGAAAATAATTGAATTGTCAGAAGTGGGATGCGGCGTTTGAGGGGAAAGGTTATATATTTGCCCATTTCTCTATGTGAGTGACGGGGGTTTACGGCGAGCCGCCGTTGGCAATACGTACTTAGCTCGTGTATTAAATTGCTTTTGTTGCTCGCGAGAAAGCGCCCCACCAATATTATTTATAAAAATGCCCCAACACCCTGCGCATTACCGCGCGAGTGACGGGGCTTTGTTTTTAAGTGCAGTCAGTACGTCTTGGAAACGGTGCCTCACCGCAAACCCCATTACTCTGCGGGATACCACGCGAGTGACGGGGTTATATTAATGAATGCAGTCAGTACGTATTGCCAGCGGCGGCTCGCCGCTAGAGGAATTGCTTCATTACTTCAATACCCCGCTCCTGCTCGGCAATGGCGCGGGATGCAATCTCTTTTGCATAGGGGGCGGCAGAGGCGTTATCGTGCAATGCCTTAAGCAGCTCAACGTTGCCCATGGTGCAGCCCTGAATCATCATACCTGCCGCCTTTGAGGGGTCACCCCGTCGGTTAAGCTGAGCATCGATAGCGGTGCGGCACATCATTTTTATCGTTTGGGGATTTTTGCCCGACCTGTGCCCAAGCTGTGTAAGGGTGTTTTTGGCGCTGTTGCATACCTGGGCATACTCGCGGCGGATTTTATTAAGCTCACTTCTAAGCTCGGGCTGGGTAACGTGCTTTAACACCGACGTGGTAGCATCGCGACCGTATGCCGCCGCCTTTTCGGTTTCAGACAAAAGCTTGATGGTGCTGTTTTTCATAAAATTCTCCTTTATGTTTTTGCAATATCATCCCCCGTTTTTAAAAAAATATGCAAAAAAGGGAGCCACGATTTTGTGCAACCCTAGCTCCCAAATAGATTTTTTCAATTAATCCTCTCGCTTGTCGCCCCAAAAGAAGAGTGCAACGGTGCCGGGACCCGTGTGACAACCGATAGTTGAGCCAATATCGTAAATTGCAATATCGCCTTTAATTTTAGTGTACTTTTCTTTTATCATATCGGCCAAAAGCTTGGCATCGTCATAGCATTGCGAATGGCAGATAAAGCACTTGTCGTTATAATCGAGTCCGTTTTGAACGTGCTCCTCAAAGCGCTTAAACATTTCTGAAATGGCCTTCTTTTTACCGCGGGCCTTAACTCGGGCAATCAAGCGGCCAAGATAATCCATATTCAGCACGGGGCAGATGTTGAGTATACCGCCAAAAAGGCCTGCCGCTTTAGATACGCGTCCGCCTCGCACAAAAAAGGTAAGGTCGGAAGAGTAAAACCACAAATGCACGTTAAGGCGGTTGTCGGTTACCCATTCGCTAAGGGTGTCAATATCCATACCCTCGTCGCGCAGGTCGGCCGCCTTGTCAACAAGCAGACCGTAGCCCGAAGATGCACCCAACGAATCAACAACGTAAAGCTTGCGCTCGGGATATCTTTCGCGGGCAATAAGGGCGGCGCTGGATGCAGAGTTGTAATCACCCGAAAGGCCCGATGAAAGGGTAATGTGCAAAACGTCGTTGCCATCCTTAAGCAGGTCGCAAAAATAATCAAGATATTCGCCCACACCGTTTTGCGAGGTTTTGGTGTCGGCACCCTCTACCATCATCTGATACATTTGGGCGTAGGGCATACTTTCGCCAAAATCGTCGTCGTAAAGCTTGTCGCCAAGCTGATACTTAAAGCACATATAGCGAATGTTGCGGTTCACCAGGTTTTCCTTTTTAAGGTCAACGGGTGACGTGCAGCTTAAAATAAAATCACTCATATAAAAATCCTCCAAATTGCATTGACGAAAACCGTCTTGTTAGATTGTAACCTTATGCAAGCAATAAGGCAATCTACCGTTAAGGGTTGAATCTCTACAAACAAATAATGGGCCGGTAGAGAGATTTTTATGCTCTCTACCAACCCAAAAATTACTCTACCAACAGTAGATTTAGTGATTTTCTTTGTTTTTGTTTTTCTTTTTAACGTGAAAGCTTGCCAAGGCAATAAGTTCAAGAATGGGCGCAAGAATAAACAGCTGCCAGGGATTTTGCCCCGCCTGATAAAAGGCAACGTAAACAACGGGAATAATGCTTGCCACAAGCAAAGAAACAAGCACGATGTTGCCCTTGCCGCTGTTCCACAAGCTGTTCATAACCAGGGCGGTTATGAAGGCAACGGGGGCGGCGTAAATAAAGATAGACCAATATATGTGACCCAAAAGCCAAAAGATGATAAAAACCAAGGTGGCAACCGCCAAAATGCCAAACAGAGAAACGGTTATAACCGCGTTGGGCCTAAAATGCAGGTCTTTTGCTTTTGCGGGCACCACTTCCCACTCGGCGTGAGAGGTTATTAAATAATCTACCGTCACCCCAAACATATCGGCAATTTGTTTAAGCACCGTAACGTCGGGTAAGGATTCGGCGCGCTCCCACTTTGAAACGGCCTTGTCGGTGTAGTTGAGCTTTTGCGCCAACTCCATTTGGGTAATGCCGGCGGCATTGCGCAGCTTAAGCAAATTGCTTGCCACGTTTACCTTAATATCCTCCACAGCGGGGCACCTCCTTACTGCAAAAATCAACTCTACTCACGGTAGATAACTTATTGTAGCACATTTTTTGCCGCAATGCAACACTTACCTGCTTAAAATCGGGGCGCAAAAGCGGCAGCGCTGCCCGTTGAAATAATTGCCCTTGACCCCACCCTTACCCCCGTGGTATAATTTTGGTATAAAATGCGAGAGAAGGTCAAAAAATGGGCGTTTTTGTTAGCTATTCTCATTTAGATAAAGACAAAATGCTGCACACCGTTTCTGTGTTGGAAAACATTCCCGATTTGGTGGTGTGGTGTGATAAAAATCTGCGTGGCGGCGAGCTGTTTATTGACGAAATTGCCGACCAAATATTGGCGCAGGAATACTTTTTCTTTTTGCTTTCAAAAAACTCGGTTAAGTCAAGCTTTTGCCGTCAAGAGCTTACCTTTGCCTATAATAAGGGTCGCAAAATCGTTGCCGTCGTTATAGAAGACGTAGAGCTGCCTGCAGGTGTAGATTTCTGCTTAACGGGCATTCACCACATTTTTTATAACGAAACCGATGCTTTCAAAACCGACGTTGTTCGCAGCTTTAAAGAGGCATCGGCCGTGAAGACCGAGGTGGCGGATACCCATGGCGACCACCGCAACCTTGAAAAATATTTTGTAGAAAAATCAAAAATCAAGCTTATAAGCAAGCTTTTAACGGATGAAAAAAACGGCAGCTATTCCCTTTGCTTTGAGCCCCAAAACGCCGTGATTATGGGTCTTGCTTACGAGCTGGGCATTTGCGCCGAAAAGGATTTAAAAAAGGCGCAGCTTTACTATCACGTTGCCGCCCACAGGGGTGATCTGGACGGTAAGTATCTTTACGCCGCCCTTATGGCAGAGCTTGACCCCGAAAAAGAAGGGGAATACGTTAAGCAGATGGAAGAGGCGGCCGAGGGTGGCAGCGTTTACGCCCTTACCCATTACGGCGACCTGTGCTACGACGGCAAAAAGGGCGTTGCCTGCGACCGCGACAAGGCGGTTTCGTATTGGCGCCGAGCCGCAGAAAAGAATTTCCCCACCTCGCTTTATTATATGGGCTACGCCTTCCACGCAGGAATGTCGGTTGAACGAGACGACGGCCTTGCCCTTATGTACGCCCTTTTGGCAATGGAGCAGGATTTCCCTCGCGGCTATCGCTTGATGGGCTATCTTTACGATAATTTCGGCAACTTTTTAGAGCACGATTTTGATAAGGCCGTTGAATTTTATAAAAAAGCGGTAGAGCACGGCGATTATCTGTCGTTGTGTTATATTGGCAACGTCTATTTTTTAAGAGAAAGCCATAAAGACTATGAAAAGGCCTTTAGATATTACGCCCAGGCGGTAGAATTTGCCGACAGGGGCGAGATTGAGGCAGGTTTGCCCTATTACCGTATGGCAAACTGGTATTATTATGTCGAGGGCGAGGCCCGCGATTACGTTGCCGCCGCCGATTTTGCCTTTAAGGGTGTAGAGCGCAACCACGCCAACAGCATTAAAAACGTGGCCATTTACTGCAGCAAAATTGAAGATGAAACCATGCGCCTTGAATATCTTACCAGGGCGGCTCAGCTTAATTGCCGCCAGGCCGAGTGGCGAATGGGCTTAAGCTATGAAGATAAACAAACCGACGAGGGCTACGAAAAGGCCATTGAATGCTATAAAGCGGGCGCAGAAAAGGGTTGCCTTGATTGTGTTTGCCGCCTTATTGCCTTCTATTCAAAAACCCTTTCCCAGCCCAAATTTGCAAAATATAACGACAATTTGAGCGCCATTAAATATTATCAAAGGTTTTTTGCCCTCAGCCGTTCGGAAGCGTTTGAAGAATTCCGCGCCAAAAAGGACGTGGGCAGATATTACTACGGCTACGCCCGCGAATATTACGACAGCGCCGATAAAACCAATTTGGAAACCCTTAGCATCTATCTGCGCCTGGCAATGGATGAAAGCGAGCTTTATATGGGCGTGGTTGCCTCCTTCTGCCACAAAAGATATTTTGACAAGCACCTGCGCGAGACAAAAATCTGCCCCGAGGTAGAGCAGGGCATCAAGCTGATGGAAATGTGCTGGGAGTATTGGGAAAAATGGACCGTTTGGTTTAAACAGATTGATGAAAGCGCCCATAATCTCAACCTTGGACGCCTTAAGGATTTAGAATCGGCCTTTAAATATTTGATGAACCTTTACGCTTTGCCGGGCGAGCAGCAGGATTTAAAGAAAATGTCTGAATATTCTGTGCGCCTTGCCAAAATTGAAGAGTTTAAAAAAGAGGTAAATAATAGTTGATTTTTGCAGTAAAATATTAAAGGTGATTTTGTGTTAATAGATTTTCATACCCATTGTTTTCCCGACGCCATAGCCCCAAAAGCCATTGAAAAGCTTTCTTTCGTGTCGGGCGGGTTTATTCCTTATACCGACGGTACCGCCGCCTCTCTTTTAAGCTTGATGGATAAAGAGGGGGTTGACCTTTCGGTGGTGCTTGGCATCGCCACCAACGCCCATCAACAGCAAAAGGTTAACGATTTTGCCGCCGCTTTGAATGAAAATGAGCGGCTGGTGGCCTTTGGCTCGGTTTTTCCTCGCAGCCAGGATGTTTTTGAGCAGCTTGAAAAAATAAAAGAGCGCGGCCTTAAGGGGGTTAAGCTGCACCCCGATTATCAGGGCTTTCAGGTTGACGACCAAATGATGAAGCCCATCTATCGCAAAATATCAGAGCTTGGGCTGGTTACCCTTTTTCATGCGGGGGTAGATTGCGGCTTTGCGCCCCCTTACGGATGTATGCCCCAAAATCTAGAGCGCGCCTTGGAGTGGTTCGATACTCCCGTGGTTGCCGCCCATTGGGGTGGCGCGGGCTGTTGGCAAGAGGTGGTTGACCACCTTTGCGGCAAGCAAATTTATTTTGACACCGCCTTTGGCTATTCTCAAATTCCCCGATATTACGCCCAAAAAATCGTTGAGCTGCACGGCACCGATAAGCTTTTGTTTGGCACCGACGCCCCTTGGCATACCCCGTCGATGGAGCTGCGGCTTATTAATACCCTTGGCCTTAACGAGAACGAAATGGCCGACGTAACCTACCGCAACGCCCAAAAGCTGTTAGCGCTCAACGGTGAGGCACCGTTGCCAAGACGTACTGACTGCATACAAAAATAAAGCTCCGTCACTCGCGCGGTAATGCGCAGGATGACGGGGCTTTGCGGTGAGGCACCGCTCCCAAGACGTACTGACTGCATTCATTAATATAACCCCGTCACTCGCGTGGTATCGCGCAGGATGACGGGGCTTTTTTATAAATAATATTGGTGGGTACTTCAACGGCCCTAAAAATTACGTAACTTTTGCGCTTTCTCGCGAGCGACAAAAGCAATTTAATACACGAGCCAAGTACGTATTGCCAACGGCGGCTCGCCGTTAGGCCCAAATGGCCTTCATAAGGTTGGGATAAACGTCGTCAATAATGTTAACCATACGCAAAACGAGGGTGTGGCACTCTTCGCCTGCATTGGTAAGTGACAAATGAGCATCAAGCTGAGCAACGATATCGTTGTCGTCATCAAGATAAAACTTAACCCAACGCCATTGGGTGTGAATATTGTTGCAAGCAAGTATAGCGGTAACGCGCTTGCTTACGTCTTTAACAGAGGTAATCTCCCAGCAGCGAAGAGAAACGTAGGGATCACCGTCGTTATCAAAGAAAAGGTTAATGGGCACAGAAGAGATATTGTCGCAGTTGTAGACGATTTTAATTACGTCGTCTTTGGGGTTGGTGTACTTAACACCCTTTTGATCAAGATAAGCCATAACGGCGTTGCAATAGTTATGATTCATAATAAAACATCCTCCGTTTTTATTAATAATATAAGTATATCACTATGATTTTGCTTTGTCAACAACACAAGAAAAAGAGAAGCCGCGACGCAATTTTGCGACGCGACCTCTCTTTTTATACACAAGGGTTTTCAGCAAATTAATTACTCGGCATAAGCCATTTCTTGCTCAATCTGAGCATCGAACATAGCTGAGTAAGCAGCAACGGTTTCAGCAACGGTGCTCTTACCACTGCGAACCTGGTTCCAGAAGCCCCACTGCTCGCTCCACAAGGTACCAACGCCAAACATATTGTCGTTAACGCCGTTAACCTTGTTGTCGTTGATAAGATTAAGGGTATCGGGATCATCCTTGAAAAAGCTCTCGACGCATGCCTCACCAAGGGGCAGGGTGCCATCCTTAACAGCGGCAAGGTAAGCAATAACCAAGTTAACAACGCCCTGGGGATTCTGTGCAGAGGTGGTTACCATCCAAGCAGAAACAGAGCCGGGAAGCTGGTTGTTGGTGTTTGAGGGGCCCTTGGGGAAGGGGATGAGAGACCAGTTAAAGGTAAGCGCGTTAACGTGTGGATAAACGTTTTCATCGGTAACAGCAATAAGACCGATTTTGCCTGCTGCAAAGGTCTCTTGGTCGCCCTTAGTGGTTGCCCAGCCGTCCTGGAAGGCGCGGCGGAGAAGCTCCATACCTTCAACAACCTCAGTCTTCTGAACGTTGTTGCTCAGGGTGCCGGTCTTGGGATCGTAGCCGACGATTTGCTGGCCGTTACCGCGAACGAAAGCGGTTGAATCCCAGCAATAATAACCAAAGATCTCGCGGGTGCCGCTATCGCTAAGGCCTGCTGCGGTGATAAGCTCGTTAGAGCACTTCTCAAGAGCAGCGGTATCCCACAAGCCCTCTTTATAGTAAGCAGAGGGGCTCTTTACGTTGTACTTTTTGTAAAGGTCTTCGTTAACGATAGACCAGAAGCAGCCGGCACGGTGAAGGGCAATGCCGTAGCACTCGTCCTTATAGGTGAAGTTGGCTTCAACTGCCTCGTAAGAATCTTTAAGAACGGGGTGGTCAAGACCTACAACCTTTTGCTCCTCTTTAAGCTCCTTCAAGCTGTAAACCATGCCGCGGTTAGCCATCTTGGGCCAAAGCTTGGCGCAACCGTAAATAAGGTCGGGTGCTTCGTTTGCAGCAAAGTCAACGATAAAGGTGTTTTCCATACCTTCCCAAGTAATCATATCAAGCTGAAGGGTACCACCGTAAACCTCGTTGAAAAGCTTTTGGAAGTTTTTGTTGTTAAGACCGCCCAGGGTAAGGGGACGACCTGCAGTGTCTTCATTGGTGAAAACGTAGCTGGTAACGGTGCCCGATTGGGTAAGTGCCTGCAAAACCTCTTCACTTACGTCTTCTACACCGCCGGGGATGTAGTTGGAAAAATCGCCTGTTTCTTCTTTGCTTGTTTCAGACGTCTGGCAACTTGTAGCAGTAATGCAAAGTGCAAAAACAAGTACAAGCATTAAAAGAACAGAAAGTACTTTTTTCATAGATATTGCCTCACAATCTTTATAAGATGGGTAATAAGAGATTAGTTACCATTTATATAATAATCTTTTTTCTCCGTTTTTTCAATGGATTATACAGTCATTTTTTATACATTTTTTGTACTTTTCTGCTAATCGACGGGTGCCGGTATGGTTTTTTTAGGCGTTTTGACAGAATGTGAAATTTATTTTTATATTTTTGCAATCATCTAAAAGGGGTGAAAAGGGGTGCATCTATAATGGGTAAATGTTGCTGTAAAGGAGCTTTTAAAGGGCTTTTAAAGAATTGCACCCTTTAAAGAACGAAACAAAAAATCGACTTTTAATAAGGCCAAAACGAAAATAATTTTCATTAAAACTCCTTTTCTGCCAAAAATATGGACAATGTTGCTATTGACAATATGCAAGAGAGGCGTTATTATACCCCTAACGGAGGTAATAGCATGAAAAATCCTTCTAACGAGCGAATAATCCCCCAACACGATATGCACGCTAGAGATTTTGCGTCGGACGAGGCCATTTTTATCAATAGCTGCGGCTCTCAAATCCACGATAGCGAAAATATAGTAAGCCGACCCACGGGCAGAGCAGATTATCATTTGCTTTTTATAACCGAGGGTGGCTGCGTTGCAAAGATTAACGAAGTTACCGTAAATTTAAGCGCGGGCGACCTGCTTTTTTACCGCCCCGGTGAACCGCAGTGGTATAGCTTTTGCAAGGGTCGCTGCGCATCCTTTTGGCTGCACATATCGGGCACCTCGGTGGGTGCGCTGTGCGATATGGCAGGAATGAGCGAGGGTCACATTTTTCAGCTTTCAGACCTTAAAGCTATCGAACGTATACATATGAAGCTGATAATTGAAACCCAGTCGAAGCAAAAGGGATATCAGCTTTTCGTGCAAAGCTACGTGCAGCAGCTTTTTGCGCAGATATACCGTCAGCTTGGCGAAAACGATCCGTCGTCGGTTTCTACCGTTACCGACGAGCGCATTTTGCGGGTTTTGAACGTGCTTGACCGTCTTTATTACCGCCCCCTTGATATTGAGCAGCTGGCGGCAGAGTGCAACGTGGGCAGGGACAGATTTTTGCATCTGTTTACCAAAACGGTTGGCGTACCCCCTCAAAAGTACGTAACCGCCCTGCGCATAAAAAACGCAAAAAGGTATCTTGCCGAATCGGATTTGTTGGTAACCGAAATTGCCGAGCGCTGCGGATATCCTGATTCTATGTATTTCAGCCGCGTTTTTAGAAAGCAAACGGGGCTGCCACCTACCGAATACCGCAAGGTTTACAGCAAGTAAGCCCCTCACCCGAAATATTTGTAAAAAAGCCCCGTCACCATGCGCATTACCACGCGAGTGACGGGGCTTTACGGCGAGCCGCCGTTGGCAATACGTACTTGGCTCGCGTGTTAATTTGCTTTTGTTGCTCGCGAGAAAGTGCCCACCAATATTATTTATAAAAAATCCCCGTTACCCTGCGCATTACCGCGCGAGTGACGGGGATTTGTTTTTGAGTGCAGTCAGTACGTCTTGGGAGCGGTGCCTCACCGCGTTATCCGTTGGGGATGAAATCTTCAAAAATGAAGGTGTTAAAATGGGGTTTCATATTGTCAATTTCTTGCTGAGAATGGAAGGTCCAACCAACGGGAAAAGCGCCCAGCCGCGAGTTAAGTCGGCGGAAGGGATGCTTTTCATCCCCGTGGCAATAGGATAAAAAGTGGGGTCGCGCCAAAAAATTAAAAAAGGTGCAGCCCAAAATCTTTTTATGCAGCTCTTCGCCCTTAAAGGAGGCGGCAAGCTGACCGCGGCAGATATCTTTGCGGTGCTTTTTGTACCATCCACAGACGGGCGGGAAAAAGGATTGCACAAAATACTTGCCCTTATAAGCCGATAAAATCTTGTCGGCGGCCTCGCATAGGCGGCGGCTATCCTTAAAGGTTTTGCACTTAAACTCAATCAGCAACGGCACCTGACCGTTTACCGTGTCAAGGCACTCTTGCAGGGTGGGAATTTGCAGGTCGGAGCCCTTAATTCGCAGCTGCTTTATCTCTGCCAGGGTGGATTTTTCTATAACAAGGGGTGAGCCGCACATACGCATGGCGTCGTCATCGTGAAAAACCACAACCTGCCCGTCGGCGGTAACGTGAATGTCGTTTTCGATAATATATCCCCTTGCTACTGCCGCCTCAAAGGCAGGCAGGGTGTTTTCGGGGGTAAGCTTTTTGGTGTCAATATCGTGCAAGCCGCGGTGGGCGATGTGGGCCCCTTTAAGCAGCTCAAGGTCGGGATGCTTTTTAAGTGCGGGGCAGATTAAAAACAGCACAAGACCTGCCGACACCAAAAGGCAGGCAACAACTATAATAAGCGGGATAATCATTTTTTAATCCTCTACGTCAAAGTTTTCAAGCAAAGATGCCTTTTTAATCGGCTTTGAATCGCCGTGCTTAACCAAAAGCATGGTTACGAAGGACGCGGCCGAGAAAAACACGGCATAGGGGAACAGCGCTTTGTAGCCCAGCCCAAAAATATCAATAAACAGGGCGGAAAGGGAGGGGGTTATAATTTGCGCCGCCATAGAGAAGGTGTAGTAAAAGCCGGTGTATTTGCCCACGTCGGCGCCGGTGCTCATCTCTACCACCATGGGGAAGGAGTTAACGTTGATGGCGGCCCAGCCAATGCCCACCAAAGCAAAAATAAGATACATAAGAGGGGTCTGCTTGGTAAACAGAATGGCCACCAAATAGCAGGCGGTCATAAGGGCCACACCGATAAGCACGGTCGCCTTGCGACCCAGCTTGTTTGACAAAAAGCCCAAAGGAATAAAGGCGGCAATGGCGGCAACGGTGGCCACCAGCAAATAGCTTGATGAAACGCTAAGGTCGGCACCCCACACGTTTACACAATAGCGAGAAAAGGCGGTGGTAACGGCGTTGTATGCGGTGAACCACAAAAACACCGAAACAAGAATAAGAACTAAGCTTTTGCGCACCGGGGGAGCAAGCTTGCCGTTAGATGAGGTTTGCTCTTGGTCGGGGTCGTCCTCAATCATTTCGGGGGCAACCTCTTTAACGAGCTTGTTTTCATTAATGGCAACCACCATTATCAGCACCGCAACCATCATAAATGCGGCAATAACTACAAAGACGGGCATAAAGCTCTGCCCCTCGGCATAAACCTTTTCGCCGTCGGCCTTGGTTTCGCTTTTAAGCATAAACATCATCACAACGGTGGCAAAAATACCGCCGATGTAGCCCACCAGATTGATGATGGCGTTGGCCTTGCTGCGTAAGGGCTTGGGAGTAACGTCGGGCATATAGGCCACCGCAGGGGTGCGATAAACCGCCATAACCACCAGCACGGCCACCAGGGCAATCATAAAGCCCCAGAAATTGCCTGCACCCTCAAAATATCCCAGCGTCACCATAAGCAAAACCGATGCAACGGTGCCGAAAAGGATGTAGGGTGTGCGTTTGCCCCAAGGAGAACGGGTGCGGTCAGAAAGTGCACCAAAGAGGGGCAGCATAAATATGGCCAACACGTTGTCGATAGACATTATAAGGTTGGCAGCAAAGGTATCAAGCTTAAATCGGTCTTCCAAAATATAGGGAATAACCTGGTCGTAAAACTGCCAAAAAGCAAGAATAGACATAAAGCCAAGACCTATAAGTATGGTTCTTTTATAATTTAACTTCATTTTTACCTCCGCCATTTACAATATTAAATTTAATATAACACACAACTTTATTTTTTACAAGCAAAAAGGAGCCGACAAAAATTACTTCTGTCTGCTCCTTTTGCCGCCTATCCCCGACCTTTGCCACGCAGGCGTGCTATACTCCCATTATATTAAGGGGAGAGATATATTTATCACCTTTTTTAATCATCAAATGCAAATGGGTGGTTTCTACACTTTCGCAGGGCACCTTACCCAAGGTGCCTATTTGCATATTTGCGCCTATTCCGTCCCCCACTGCGGTGGTAACCTCGGCCAATCCGCAATAATATGCAACAACGTCGTTGCCGTGGTTAATAACAACCGTTTTGCCGTACAAAGGGTCGTCGTATATTTCTATAACGGTGCCGTCGCCTGCAGCGTTTATGCGCTCGCCCGTGGGCGCCTTTATGTCAAGGGCGGGGTGCAGGCGCCAATCCTTGTAGGTTAGCGAGTATTGCAGCTCGGTATCGCTGAATTTTTTGATTATTTCTCCCGTTACGGGCAACACAAAAAAATCGGCGGTGGGGCTGACCGTCTGCACAGTGTCTTGCTGTGAAGAGGTTGAAGGACCGTTATCCTTTGGTGCAGAGGGGGTTGACGAGGGGCTTTGCGGCTCTTGAGAGGGCAGGGGCTGGTTAAAGGGGGCGCTGCTTGTGGTGCCGTCGGCGGCGTTTTGGGGCTCTTCGGTTTGAGGGGCAAAGGCCGCTTTGCCTACTCCAAACCAGGCAGCCGCGCCCAGGGCAACCAAACAAAGAGCAGCGGCCAGATATTTAGCTTTAAATTTTTTGGTGGGTTTAAAATGCATATTGCTCATATAAACTAACCTTTCCTATCGTTCTGTATTTATTTTTGCCCTTGTGAGCGGCGTTTATTCCTTTTATATAAAATTAAGCAGGGTGCTTATCACGGCCGCCGCCACGGCAAGCCCAAAAAAGAGCCAAATGGCCCGCCTGCTTAAGCGGTATCTCTTTTTCGGGGGCGGCGCAGGGTGAAGGGATAAGGTTTCTATTATAGAGTTGGCCTCCTTTTGCATTTCGGCAAAGGATTTGTCGGCGGCGTCGGGGCGCACGAAAAAAATGGCCCGTTCAAAAAGCGGACTTTTACACTCGTTAATTTCAACAACTCGGCGGTTAACCCCTCGTATCATACAGGTACCTCAATTCTTTGGTTTTTCATCGGTATTTTTGGTAAAAAGGGTAAAATTTATACACTTTTTTGCAGCAAAAACAGTAATCTGCGGCGTATTGTAAAAAAGTGGATAATATAACTATTTGTAATATTAAGGCGTTGACATAATGCATTGTTGAAAACTCTGTGGAAAATGTGTAAAACTCGTTGTTTTATCAAGGTTTTCACATTGTTAAAAGAAAAATAAAAGGTGATTTTCAAAAAATTATGTATACAAGAAAGGGGGATTTTGTTGAAATTTGTCCGATTTACTACATTACAATCGGTAATAGTTTTGGCAAATTTGCCCCTGCAACACCCTTTAGGCAATGGGGGCGTTAGGGCGGCGCGCAACAAAAAACCCCTATGTGTGCCGTGGCACACATAGGGGTTTAAATAACAAATTATTTTGCGTAATCAACTGCGCGGTTTTCGCGGATAAGACTAACCTTAATCTGACCGGGATATTCCAAATCGCTCTCAATCTTTTTAACGATTTCGCGAGCGGTAAGCAACATCTGATCGTCGCTGATAACGTCGGGCTTAACCATAATGCGAATTTCGCGGCCCGCCTGAATGGCGAAGGATTTTTCTACGCCGTTAAAGGAGTTGGCGATCTCCTCAAGCTTTTCAAGGCGCTTAACGTAGCTTTCAATGTTTTCTCTGCGGGCGCCGGGGCGTGCGGCAGAGATAGCATCGGCGGCCTGAACAAGGCAAGCGATAACGGTTTTGGCCTCAACGTCGCCGTGGTGAGCGTGAATGGCGTGAATAACCTCTTCATTCTCTTTATACTTCTTGGCGGCGTCAACACCCAACTGAATGTGGGTACCCTCGTGCTCGTGGTCGAGGGCCTTGCCTATATCGTGCAGCAAGCCGGCGCGGCGTGCAAGGGAAACGTCTTCACCCAGCTCGGCGGCCATAAGACCTGCAAGGAAAGAAACCTCGCGGGCGTGGTTAAGCACGTTTTGACCGTAGCTTGTGCGGTAGTGCAAACGGCCAAGCAGAGTAACCAGCTCGGGATGCAGGTTGCGAACACCGGTTTCAAGCACGGCGTTTTCACCTTCCTGGCGAATGGTGCGCTCAACCTCTTTTTTGGCCTTCTCAACCGTTTCCTCAATGCGTGCGGGATGAATTCGACCGTCTTGAATAAGCTTTTCAAGGGCCAAACGAGCCACCTCGCGGCGGATGGGGTCAAAGCTTGAAAGGGTAATGGCCTCGGGAGTATCGTCGATGATAAGGTCAACGCCCGTAAGGGTCTCGAGGGTGCGGATGTTGCGACCCTCACGACCGATTATGCGGCCCTTCATTTCGTCGTTGGGCAGGTCAACAACCGAGATTGTGACCTCGCTTGAATGGTCGGCGGCACAACGCTGAATGGCCTGAGATATAATCTTGCCTGCCAGCTTGTCCGACTCGTCCTTAAGCTTTTGCTCATGGTTCATAATGCGCAAAGCTTTTTCGTGGGTGAGCTCTTCATCCAGCGAGCGCAGCAAATAATCTTTAGCTTGCTCGATAGAAAAGCCCGAAATGCGCTCAAGCATATCAAGTTGGCCTTTTTTAAGCTGCTCAACCTCTGCCATACGCTCATCCACGGTTTTTTGTTTGGCTGCAATGGCCTCTTCTTTTGCTTCGATGTTTTCCAGCTTGCGGTCAAGCGTTTCTTCCTTTTGAAGAAGTCTGCGCTCTTGCTGTTTAACCTCGTTGCGGCGCTCGCGAATTTCTTGGTCAGCTTCGCTGCGCATTTTGTGAATTTCGTCTTTGGCTTCTAAAATTGCCTCTTTCTTTTTTGCCTCGGCACCTTTGTAGGCGTCGTTAAGTATGCGTTTTGCCTCTGCTTCAGCAGAGCCGATAGTGGCCTCTGCCTTGCGCTTGCGGTAAGAAACACCGCTTGCAAAGGCAACAACGGCGGCAATTATTGCGGCGGCAACCGCAATAATAATAACGTACAGTAATGAAATTTCCGGCACTTTAAGTGCACCTCCTTTATAAAAACCACACTTCAGGGGCGGTGGGTTGGCCCGATATCGGGTTATGGGTCAGTAGGTCGCGCCATCGACATACTACCCTACAATACCAATTTACATTTTATTACATTATAGCTAATATGTCAAGGTGAATTTGTTATTTTTTCATAATATTCGCACAGTGATTAAATTGACTATTGTATTTATTAATAAAATGTATTAAAATATATGGATAGCATATTCTGCTAACAATCCACACGAGGTGAAAGCATGGAAAAAAGATATCTTGATTGCACCGAGCAAGAGCTTAAAGCGGCCCTTGCCACTGCCACAAGTGAATATGAAAAGTTTAAGGCCCTTGAGCTTAGCTTGGATATGTCTCGCGGCAAACCCTGCAAAGATCAGCTCAGCTTGAGCATGGCTTTGCTTGACAAGGTTAAATCCAACGACAGCGCCATAGCCGAGGGCAATATCGATTGCCGCAACTACGGCGGCCCCGACGGAATACCCGAGGCAAAGCGTCTTTTTGCTCAAATTTTGGGTTGTGAAGAAGAAAACGTTATTATAGGCGGCACTTCTTCTCTTAATATGATGTTTGATTTTATCGCCCAGGCAATGATTACCGGCCTTGGCGGTGAGCCCTGGAGCAAGCAGGGTGAAATTAAGTTTTTGTGTCCTTCGCCCGGTTACGATCGCCACTTTGCCATTTGCGAGCATTTTGGCATTAAGATGATTCCCGTGGCTATGGATACCGACGGCCCCGATATTGAAGAGATTGAGCGCCTTGTAAAGGACCCCTCGGTTAAGGGTATGTGGTGCGTGCCGAAATACTCCAATCCCCAGGGCATAACCTATTCTGACGATATGGTGCGCCGCATAGCCAACCTTAAGCCGGCGGCCGAGGATTTCAGAGTTATGTGGGATAACGCCTACTCTATCCACCTTGTCAGCGCCGACGACCATTTGATTGACGTGCTTAAAGAGTGCAAGATGGCGGGCAACCCCTCTTTGGTAGTAGAGTTTGCCTCTACCGCAAAGGTTACCTTCCCCGGCGGTGGCGTTGCTTGTGTGGCCGCCAACAAGTTTAACCGCGACCTTATACGCAAGCGTATGAGCGTGCAAACCATCTGCCACGATAAGATTAATCAGCTGCGCCATGCAAAAATGTTCCCCGATTTTAAATCGCTTGAAAGCCATATGAAGCGCCACGCCGAAATTTTGGAGCCCAAATTCAGAATGGTGCTTGATATGCTTGAGGACCGACTTGACGGCCTTGATATTTTGGCCTGGAACCATCCCAACGGCGGCTATTTTATTAGTGTAGATACCTTGCCCGGCTGTGCCAAAAGGGTTGTTCAGCTGTGTAAAGAGGCAGGCGTGGTGCTTACGGGCGCAGGTGCAACCTACCCCTACGGCAACGACCCGTTAGACAGCAACATTCGCATCGCCCCCTCCTTCCCCCCTGTGGATGAGCTGCGCCAGGCAATGAAGATTTTTACCACTTCGGTTAAAATTGCCACTATTGAGATGCTTTTAGAGCAAGGTGTATAAACAAAAGCCATATTGTTTGTACATTTTGCGGTGCTAAAAAAATTGACTTTTAGCCACATATCTAATATAATAGGTCTATTAGAGTGATTTATTTCACTTTTTATTGCAAAGCTTTGTCAGCGCAAGTTTTAACGGCAAAACGCTGATAATTCTAAACAAGGAGGATAAGCCAATGAAAAAGAAATTGAGCAAATGTTGGGTTTTTGTTATGGCCCTGCTTATATTTGCCCTAACTTTCACCGCATTTTTCGGTGTAAAGAATTTCTATGGCGATAAAGAAATCGTCTATTTCAAAAGTGCCGAAGATATCCGTTGGGGTATCGATATTCAAGGCGGTGTAGAGGCCGTTTTTGCTCCCGAGGGGGTAGACGTTAAAAAAATCTCTACCAAAGATCTTGAGGCGGCCAAAAAGATAATCGATACCCGACTTATCAACAAGGGTATTACCGATTATGAAACGTCAATAGATAAGGCCAACAAGCAAATTGTTGTGCGCTTCCCCTGGCAGTCAGGTCAGCAGGATTTTGATGCTTCCACCGCTATTAAAGAGCTTGGCGATACCGCATTGCTTCAGTTCTGCGGCGGCGCAACCTACGATTCTAAAAAAGTAGTGCTTGAGGGTAAGCACGTTGATTCTGCCTCTGCCCAGGTTAACCAGGACGGTACCCCCTACGTTCAGCTTAAGCTGACCAGCGAGGGCCGCAGCAAGTTTGCCGCAGCCACCAAAGAGTACTACGGCAAGCAGATTGCTATTTGTATGGATGGCAGCGTAATTTCCGCACCCCAGGTTAACGACGTTATCTCAAACGGCGAGGCCACCATTACCGGCCCCGACTACGAGGGCTGTGTAGATCTTGCCAACACCATCAACGCCGGCTCTTTGCCCTTCAAGATGAGCGTTGACGATTCTAAGCTTCAGGTTATCAGCGCAACCCTTGGTGCCGAGGCGCTTAACGCCATGCTTATTGCAGGTCTTATCGCATTCGGTGCAATCTGCCTTATTATAATTGTAAGATACCGCTTGCCCGGTGCCATCGCTTCTTTGTGCCTTGCAGGTCAGGTAGCAGGTATGATAGCTTGCGCTTCCGGCTTCTTTAAGGGAGCCGAGGGCTTTACCCTCACCATTCCCGGTATTGCAGGTATGATTCTTTCAATCGGTATGGGTGTTGACGCCAACGTTATCACCGCCGAAAGAATTAAGGAAGAGATGCGCTCAGGTCGCACCCTCACCTCTGCAATTAAAATCGGTAACAAAAACTCAATGTCAGCCATTATCGACGGTAACGTAACCAACATTTTGGTTGCTATCGTGCTTATGGGCTGCTTCGGTCCCTCCGATAACATTTTCGCCAAGATATTCAGCCCCCTTATGGGTCTGTTCGGCGCATCGGTATCAGGTGCCGTTTACTCATTCGGTTACACCTTGCTTATGGGCGTTGTGTTCAACTTCATCTTTGGCGTATTTGCATCAAAGGTTATGCTGGGCAGCGTGTCTCAGTTTAAGTGCATGAGAAATCCCTGGTTGTATGGAGGTGTTAAGAATGCTGAATAATAAAAAGTTTAATTTTGTAGGCAATCTTAAACTTTACCTTATTGTATCGGCTGCCATCATTCTTATTGGTCTTGTGGTTGCTTTGGTGCTTGGCCCCGTTGTGGATATCACCTTTAGCGGCGGTACCAAAATTACCTATTCATACACCGGCAAGATTGATACCGACAAGGTTGCACAGTTAGCCGCCGACAGCATCGGCAAAAAAGTAGGCGTTGACACCACCTCCGGTGTGGATGGCGATTCTCAAAAGCTGGTTATCTCTTTGGCTGAAAAGGATGCTCTTGACACCAAGCTTATCGACAAGCTGGGCGAAAAGCTTGAATCCGACAAAAGCGTAAAGGATAACAAAATCGTTCAGGAAGAGGTACTTAGCGTATCTCCCTCCGTTGGTGCAGTTTTCTTTGCAAAGTGCTTGGTTGCAGTGCTTATTGCCGCATTGCTGGTAATAATTTACGTTGCCTTCCGTTTCCGCAAGGTTGGCGGATGGTTGGCAGGTTCAACCGCTATGATTGCTTTGGTGCACGATATTTTGATTGCCTTTACAGTATCGGTTGTTTTCCGTCTGCCCATCGATTCTAACTTTATTGCCGTTGTTATGACCTTGCTTGGTTATTCGCTTAACAGCACCATCGTTGTGTTTGACCGCGTTCGCGAAAACAAGAGGATTTACGGCAGCAAAGAGCCCCTGGATTCCTTGGTTAACCTTTCAAACAACCAGGTTTTGGCTCGTAACGTTATGACCAACCTGTCAACCGTGCTTGCCATTTTGACCGTTCTTGTGGTTTGCGAGATTAAGGGCATTACCTCCCTGCGCAGCTTGACCATTCCTCTTTGCTTTGGTCTTTTGAGCGGTGCATATTCATCTATCTGCTTGGCTCCCTCTATCTGGGTTAAGTGGAAGACCGCTTTTGACGCAAAGAAGAAAGAGCGTATGAACAACAAGAAAAAGCACGGCTACAAAAAGTAAGCTTGTTTTAATAAAATAATTAAAGAGCAAGGCGCGTGCCTTGCTCTTTTTTTGTATAACGAAAACCACGCGATAGTCGCGTGGTTCAAAAGAGCTTTAGCGATGAACAGAAATCGTAGAAATCAAAGGCAAACGCAGAAAGTGTTTTATGTTATGCCTCCCTCTGACGAGGGAGGTGGATTTTT
>JAZQSG010000275.1:0-5682 GCA_045630025.1 Acutalibacteraceae bacterium | reverse complement strand
ATCCGACTTCACTGCCCCATCGGCAAGGTTTCTTTCGGCGCAGATAAGCTGCAAGAAAACTTTGACGCTTTGCTTGGCGCTATCGTTAAGGCAAAGCCCGCTACCGCAAAGGGTCAGTATATTCGCTCTTGCGTGGTTGCTACCACCATGGGCCCCGGCATTAAAGTAAATCCGAACAAGGTTGGCTAATATTTATTATTGACAATTTGTTCGCTTTATGCTATCATATCAATGTTGTTCTTGACCGCAGACAGCAGGTGTCGGTTTTTACCGACCTAACGGGTACACCGCCTGCCGAGGGAAAGGGTTAAACTAAAACAATTTACGCACAAAGTGCTTGTTGTATTAGCATGCCTGTTCCCCGTCGGGAACAGGCATTGTTTTTACAACGGAGGTGAAAATATGGCAAGTCAAGCAATTCTCGAAGCAAAGAAACAACAGGTTGCTGCCCTTAAAGAGCGTATGGACAAAGCTGTAGCAGGCGTCATCGTTAATTACAGCGGCATCAACGTAGCAGACGACACTAAGCTTCGTAAAGAGCTGCGCGAAGCAGGCGTTAACTACACCGTAGTTAAAAACACCTTGTTGGAGCTTACTTTCAAAGGCACCAATCTTGAAGGCCTTTCAGAGGTTCTGACCGGCACCACCGCTATCGCCACCAGCGAAGACGATTATGTTGCTGCTGCTCGTATTCTCGGCAAATATGCAGAGGATCACGACAATTTCTCACTTAAAGGCGGCTTCTTGGATGACGAGGTTATCAGCATTGAAAAGCTGACCGCTCTTTCCAAGCTTCCTTCCAGAGAGGTTCTTCTCTCTATGGTCTGCAACGTATTGCAGGCACCCATCGCAGCTTTTGCTCGCGTAATCAAGGCCGTTGCCGACAATGGCGGCGCCACTGTTGCTGAGGCCCCTGCTGAAGAAGCAGCCGCTGAAGCTCCTGCCGAAGCTCCTGCCGAGGCACCCGCAGAATAATCTGCAACTAAACTAAAAAATTTAAACAATTCATTTTATTGGAGGTAAATTAAAATGGCATCTGAGAAAATCGAAGCTATTGTAGCTGAAGTAGAAAAATTGACCGTTCTTGAGCTTTCTGAGCTCGTATCCGCTGTTGAGGAGAAGTTTGGCGTTACCGCCGCTGCTGCCGTTGTTGCTGCAGGCCCCGTTGCCGGTGGCGCAGCTGCTGCTGAAGAGAAGACCGAGTTTGACGTTGTTCTTGCAGACGTTGGTGCTGAGAAGATCAAGGTTATCAAGGTTGTTCGCGAAGTTACCGGTCTCGGTCTTGGCGAAGCTAAGGCCCTCGTTGACAGCGCTCCCAAGACCCTTAAGGAAGCTGCAACCAAGGAAGACGCTGAGGCAATCAAGGCCAAGTTCGAAGAAGTTGGCGCAAAGGTTGAGCTTAAGTAATTCTAAAGCTACACAATTCAAAACACCACCGAGCAATCGGTGGTGTTTTTCTTTTTATATTATTCGGTTTTCAGCTCGTAGCTTTCGCTTTTAAGCACCTCAACAAACTCTGCCGCATTCCTTACTCTGTGGGGCAAAAGCAAGCCCACCTTTGATACCCATGCACAGTTGTGGCAATCAGAGCCGGCGGTGAGTATCATTTTACGCTCTTGGCTCAATGCCAGTGCGGCGGCCAGCGCCTTGTCGTTCGCATCCTCGGGGCGATTGTTGCCGTTAAAAACCTCTATTCCGTCGCACCCCTCAAAATCGGGCTCGTAATAGGCCTTCATATATTGCGCAAAGCGAAAGGGATGGGCGTGGATTATTATGCCCCCTGCCGAATGAATAAGCTCTGTAAACTGCTTTCGGTCGGCGTTACGCAGCTCTTCACAGGTTAGCAAAAAGTCCATATCCATATTATAGCACAAAAACTCTTTGCTGTTGCCAACCCCCTCTTCTATGCCGAAAATCACGTCAAAGCCAAGCTTTGCCCCCTCGTCGCAGGCCTCGTAATAGGCATCAAAATAGGGCTGAATAAACTCTCGCCAGGTGCCCTCGCGATTGCTGCCCGAATTGCCGTGATAAAAGTGGTTGGTTAAAGCAAAGCCGCTGTATCCCGCCTCTTTATAAGCACGCACAAGCTCACGGGCTGTGCTTTTTCCGCAAGCACTGGCCTCGGAGGAATGCACGTGGGTATCATACAAAAACATAACGTCACCTTAAATTCCTAACGCTTTATAGGTAAGATTTCGCAGCATGGGGTGCACGTTTGCATAGCAATATCCGCAGTGCACAACCTGCATGGCAAAATAAACGGCAACGTTGTTTTCAACGTCCATCAGGGTATAACAGCCGCCCATACCGTCCCAACCAAACTCGCCCAAAGGAGAAAGGGATTGCCCAATCTCTTTGCTGGTAAGGGTGCGCACGCCGTAGCCATAGCTGTAACCCGTCTTGCCCATGGTGTTTATAAACCTGCTGCGCTGATACTCGGTAAGATGGTCCTTGCGCATCATATCTATGGTGTCGGGGCTGATAATTCGGTAGCCGTCCTTGCTGATGCCGCCGTTAGCCATGGCCGCGGCAAACTTAATATAATCTTCACCTCGGCAAAGTCCGCTGGCGCCGCCGCTTTCGGCATTTTCGCCAAAATGAATGCCGCTGTTAAAATTAACAACCTCTTCAGATCGGAAAAGTCCGCCGTCGTATTTATAAATAGCGGGTATTGAGCCCTCGCCCACGTCTTTTTCGCAAAGGGTGGCAGAGGTCATGCCCAGGGGGTCAAAGATAACACGGCGCATATATTGGCCCAACTTCATACCCGTAACCACCTCAATAACTGCACCCAGCACGTCAAGGCAGACGCTGTATAAATAGCTGTCGCCCGGCTCAAACTGCAAGGGCACTTGGGCAAAGGCCGCCACAAATTGACGGGTGGGAGCGTTTTCGGCAACCACCTTTTTAATTTGCGGGTGGCTCATATCGTAAGAAAAGCCGCCCGTCATAGTAAGCAAATGGCCCACGGTCAAAACCTTGGTGGCAGGACGGGGCTCGCCCTCACCCTTTACCGTAAGGTTGGCAAACTCGGGCAAATACTTGCTTACGGGGTCATCGGCACTAAGGCGACCCTCCTCAATAAGGCGCATGGCGCAGGTGGCGGTAAGGGGCTTGGTGCAAGAAAAAAGGCGATATACGTCGGAAAAATCGGCAGGACGGGTGCCTGCGGCATCAGAATACCCTGCGGTGTGACGGTAAACAACCTCGCCTTTGTAGGCAACGTGCATCTCGCACCCCGGAATACCGCACTTTGCCAAGCTGTCAAGATAAGCGGTAAGTTGAGAAAAATCCATTTTTTGCCTCCGCTTAAATAAAGTCTGCGCTTACGGCAGGCAAAACCAACAGCTTGGCGATGGCCTGACCGTCGTTGACGGTGCGCTGATAGTCGCCGTCGTTGTGCAGCATAACCTTTATCTCGCCCTTGGTGGCAGAGGTAACCACGCCAACGGCGGAGGCAATATCAAGACCCTGCTGAGCAGAAAGCTCGCCCAGGGGCAAAATTAACGCCATATAGCCCTCGGGGATTTCAAGCTCAATGCCCGTGGTGATTTCAAGCACCGAGTGGGGGCCTACGTCTACAAAGCCGTCGTCGTCGTTATAAAGACGGGCGAAAAGCAAAGAGGTTACGCCGTCATCACTTTTTTGAGGAAGCAAAGCTCCGTCTACGATAGAGTTAACAGTAATATTCATAACAGAAAAATCCTTTCTTATTTTTTCAGCTCAAAGTTTTCAAAGGTTGCGCCCGCCTTGTTAACAACCCAGGTGTCGTTAAGTCGCAGGGCAATCTGTGACGATGCAAAGGAGGGAAGGGCGCCCCCCGTCTTTTGCTTTAACTCGGCGGCGGTAACGTGAATGGCCAGCTCGCCGTCGCGGTATACCTTTACCTCGCCCTTTTCATAGGTTACGGTAAGGCGGTTGGTGGCGTTAAGCATTGAGGTGAGCTCTGCCTTTTTAATTACCAGCCCATTTGAAAATACCGAGGTTCCCGAAAGGGCGTCGTAATTGTAAGACAAGCACAGATAATCGGCATTCGAGCCACGCTTAACACCAAGGGCAAGAGGCCCGATTTGCATTGCACTGCAAGAATTAAAATCGTCGGTAAGGTTGTAGGTGGCACGGTAATAATCAACCGATGCCATCCACTTATCGTTAAGGTTTTGCTTTGCATCCATAACGATATAGTGACCCGTGCCCTGGCTTGAAATGAAATATCCGTTTTCGGCGTTTACGTTGGTAAGGGCGCCCGTCCACAGATTTTTGCTGTCAAAAATTTTGCCTTGAACCACCGCGGTCAATCCCTTGGGATAGGTTGAGGTGGTAAATTTGGCGCTTTTAAGGGGCTCGCTTTCGTTGCCGTAAAAATCCACGGCGGTTACGGTGGCGGTGTATTGGGTGCCCTCTTTAAGCCCCGTTACCGCCTGGGAAAGGGTTGCAGGCGGGTCGGTTCTGAAGTAATAAGAGGTTACGTATGAGTTGGCAACCGATTTGCCCGAGCCGTCAACAACGTCAACGCGGTATTTTTCAATTTTATCATCGTCGTCGCCCTGGGGGAAAGAGACGGTTACGGCGGTGGTGCCTACGGCGGCAATCTCGGCCTTGGCTCCCTCTTTAAAATAGGGCTTTTCGGTGGCTTTTTTCAAAAACTCAAGGGTGTTGTTAACCTTGGCGCCAATTTGATAGGTAGTATCTAAAAACTTGTCGGTGGCAAGGTCGTACAGCTTAACGTCGGTCACGTTGTCGGAATAAACCTCAAAAATGCTGAACTGCTCTGACTGATAGTAGCCACTGCCGTTAACGTCGCTGTACATAGCAAGGGTGTTGCTGAAGCTGCCGCAGTTATAGGCAGAATATCCATTCTTTTGCTGATAAAGGGTGCGCAAATTGGTGATGGGCGAATGGGAGTGACCCGATAAATCTATAACGTTGGTGTATTGGCTGATAACCTCGCGAATAAGGGGCGAGGTTGTATACTCTTCGCTGCCTGAAACGGTTGACGCAAAGGGGTGGTGCTGAATAACAAAAACGGGCTTTTCTTTGTCGTAGGTTTTTATCTTTTCAATGGCATAGGCGGTGGCGGTGGTGTAATCACCTGCGTGATTGTCAGGTGAAAGCGCCAAAAACTTAATGCCCTTTATATCAAATTCTTGGTTTGCCTTGTGGCCCACGTGCTTTTCAAAACGGGCAACGTATTGGGCGTTTTCTTCGGCAGAATGGCTTTTGTTGCCAAATTCGTGGTTGCCCATACTGCTGATAAGGGTAATATTCTGCCCCGTAGCGGCAACCGCGTTATTATAAGCGGTCATAAGGTCGGCCAGCTCTTCATCGGTGCCGTTATCGGTAAGGTCGCCCGCAATAATAACCGCGTCAAAGCCCTTGTATTCTTGGGTTTGAGCATAGCGCCAGGTTGCCTTGATAGCATTGGCCAGGCGGCCGCCCTGCTTATGTACGTCGCTGATAACCAGGGCTCTCAATATAGGAGCTGAATCGTGCTTAAATATTTCGCGGGTGTAAACCCTTTCATCCTCTGTGCTGTTTGCCGACTGAGAGGCGGTGCCCGACGAGGCGCCTCCCTTGCTTGCCTCGCCTTGCTCACCGCAAGCGGTTAAAAGGGTAAGCACAAGGGTTAATGCTGCTGCCAGGGTAATCTTCAAAAAATCTTTGATTTTCATAAAATCCTCC
>JAZQSG010000274.1:0-4287 GCA_045630025.1 Acutalibacteraceae bacterium | reverse complement strand
GCGCTGGCGTTCCTTATGGAGCATGGCGTCAGAGTTGCTCCCTCCAAGGCGGTTAACGCCGGCGGAGTTTCGGTATCCGGCCTTGAGATGAGCCAGAACTCTATGAGATACAGCTGGACTGCCGAAGAGGTTGATGCCAAGCTTTATCAGATTATGGCTAACATCTATAAGAACTCTTACGAAGCTGCCAAGAAGTACGGTATGGAGGGTGACCTGGTTGCAGGTGCCAACATTGCCGGCTTTGAGAAGGTTGCTCAGGCAATGATCGCTCAGGGCGTTGCTTACTAATTCTTTGCAAGTTTAATATTTTAACAATCTCTCCCGACAGCTACCTGTCGGGAGTTGTTGTAGGTGAGTGTTATGAAAAAAATCGACATTAAAAAGCTGATACTTTCAGCACTTTTTGCCGCGTTAACCTGTGTATTTACAATGCTGCCCATCGGCATTCCCTCTTTGACGGGTGGATATATCCATTTTGGTGATTGCTTTGTGCTGCTTTCGGGCTGGTATCTTGGACCCTACGGTGTTTTGGCGGCAGGAATTGGCTCTATGCTGACCGACATTTTAAGCGGATACTTGATTTATGCGCCTGCAACCCTTATAATAAAAATGGGTGTTGCCGCCATTGCCGCACTGTTTTTGCACATTTCGCAAAAAAACAAGGGCGTTATTTTCGCCCTGCGCCTTTCGGGCGGTATATTAGCCGAAATTTTTATGGCTTTAGGATATTTCGTATATTCTGCCACCGTTATGAGCTACACCTGGGCGGGCTCCGCAGCCGAAATACCCAACAACCTTGTTCAGGGTGGCGTTGGCGTTGTGGCCGCTATGGTTTTGGCACAAATTATTGACGCTACGGGCGTATTAAAAAGATTTAAGCGAGGTTAACCATGACTGTTAAAGAGCAGGCAGCCGTTGCTGCCGAGCAGCTTGTAACGGCTGCAAACCTGAATAATGGTGATATTGTGGTAGTTGGCTGTTCCACAAGTGAGGTTGTGGGCAGTAAAATCGGCACCGACTCTCAGCCCCAAGTGGCCAAAGAGCTGTTTGAGGGCATTTATGAGGTGCTTAAAAGCAAAGGCATTTATCTGGCCGCTCAGTGCTGTGAGCATCTTAACCGTGCAATAATCATTGAAAAAGAGGCCGCAATCGGCTGTGACATCGTTAACGTTGTACCGCAGCCCAAAGCAGGCGGTTCCTTTGCCACCGCTGCTTACGCCGCCTTTGTGCATCCTGTTGCAGTTGAAGAAATTAAAGCAGATGCCGGACTTGATATAGGTGGTACACTCATTGGTATGCATCTTAAAAAGGTGGCCGTTCCTCTTCGGCTTGACACTAAAAAAATAGGCGAGGCAACCCTTGCCGCCGCCAGAACGAGGCCAAAATTTATTGGCGGAATTCGCGCACAATATGACGAAAGCTTATTGTAAACCAAAACACCCAAGTGCTTGATAACACTTGGGTGTTTTTATTGATATGTTGAATTTTATTTTCTTGCCACTCCGCTTTTTCTTGCGGCTTCTGCTACTGCATCAGCAACGGTGGGAGCAATTCTCTTATCAAAGGCCTTGGGAAGAATATACTCTGCACAAAGCTCATCATCAGTCACAAGACTTGCAATGGCATAAGAGGCGGCCATTTTCATCTCGTCGTTAATATCACTTGCTCTGACATCAAGAGCGCCGCGGAAAATACCGGGGAAAGCAAGCACGTTATTGATTTGATTGGGGAAGTCGGAACGACCTGTGCCAACAACATAAGCTCCACCTGCCAGAGCTTCCTCAGGCATAATTTCGGGGACGGGATTGGCCATGGGGAAAACAATCGCTTTTTCTGCCATTGAGGATACCATTTCAGGAGTTACCATCTTGGGAGCAGACACACCGATAAAAACATCAGCCCCCTTCATAACATCGGCAAGAGTGCCCCTCTCGCCGTTGGGGTTGGTGATTTCGGCAAGCTCTTTATGGGCATCACTGAGACCATCCATACCGCGGGCAATGGCGCCAAACTTATCGCACATAATAAGGTTTTTAAGGCCAAGATTTAAAAGGTGCTTACCGATGGCAGTGCCTGCGGCACCTGCTCCGTTGATGACGCACTTAATCTCACTGAAGTTCTTTTTAACCAGCTTCAAGGCGTTGAGCATAGCGGCCGCAACAACAATAGCGGTGCCGTGCTGGTCATCGTGAAAAACAGGGATATCGCAACGCTCTTTGAGCTTTTTCTCAATTTCAAAGCAACGGGGTGCGGCAATATCTTCAAGGTTTATACCGCCAAAAGAGCCGGAAACGTTGTAAATGGTATTAACAATTTCGTCAACGTCGTTTGAACGAATGCAAAGAGGAAATGCATCCACACCGGCAAACTCCTTAAAGAGCACACATTTGCCCTCCATAACGGGCATACCTGCCTCGGGGCCTATGTTGCCAAGGCCCAGCACAGCAGAGCCGTCGGTTATAACGCCGATAAGATTCCAGCGGCGGGTAAGCTCGAAGGATTTGTCATAATCCTTTTCAATTTCAAGACAGGGCTGTGCAACGCCGGGAGTATATGCTACCGACAAATCATCGCTGTTTTCAACCTTAGTTCTTGAAATAACCTCGATTTTTCCCTGCCACTCGTAATGCTTATTTAATGCTTTTTCTTTAATATCCACTTGAATTACCCCTTTAGTTATATGAGCTTTGTCTTGCGTTTGAAAAGTCTATATCACCAAGATACTCAACACTATCCATGCCAAGATAGTCGCACAAATCTTTCATTTCGGCAACGGTATTTATATTAACCTCAATGCCGTTCTTCATACGGTCGGCCGAAGCAAAAATCTCTTTTTCGCCGTGAGTATAAATGCGTTCCTGACCGTCGGCCTTGGGTGCATCACGGAGTTCTTGGAGGAAGACGGAAAAGCGCTCTTTAAGAGCTTCAGCATCGCCAAACACATTGGGGTCGATTACCATAAAGCCGTGGCAGGTGCCACCCTTGCCGCCAATATGAGTGTGGTTGGAGGTAAGACCGCCCGAGAAAATTGAACAGAATATCTCGCACAACATACCGTAGCCGTAACCCTTATGACCGCCGAGGGGCTCGGTATCACCGCCAAGAGGAACTATACCGCCGCCGTTTTTGCCCACAATGTTTTTCAGCACACGGCCTGCATCACTGCAGGGCTGACCGTTCTCATCGAGAGCCCAGCCATCAGGCAGGGGCTTTGCGAGCTTGTTGTAAATTTCAAGCTTACCACGGGTAACAACGGTGGTTGATGAGTCAAAAAAGAAGGGATAGGGCTCGGCAGGCATTGAAATTGCAATGGGATTGGAGCCCAGCATTGCCTTACGAGCATAGGTGGGCACCATTATGGCCTCGGAGTTGGTCATCGCAAAGCCCACAAGACCCTGGTCGCAAGCCATTTTTGCATAGTAGCCCGCAATGCCGAAGTGATTGGAGTTTTTTACGCTGACAACCGCCATACCACTCTTTTTGGCCTTTTCAATGGCTATATTCATTGCCTCGATAGAAATAAGCTGACCCATTCCGTCGTGACCGTCGATAACTGCTGAAACAGGGGTTTCGAAAACAATTTCGGGCTTTGCATCAACGTGGATAAGGCCCTTCTCGATACCCTTGTGGTAGCGCACAAGGCGTTGCATACCGTGAGACTCTATACCGTAGACGTCTGACAAAAGCAAAACATCGGTGATTTTTGCTGCCTCATCATCGGTAAAGCCGAATTTTACAAAAGCATCGCAGCAAAATCTCTTTAACTGTTCGTAAGTATATTTAATGTACATATTTTGACCTCCTTAATTATTTATACACTATATAAAGTATAATAAAACCGTTGTTTTGTCAAGTGAACATATAATAACATAAGTATTATTTGCCCAAAAACATATAAAAACTGCCCAAATGCCAAGCAGAGCATTTGAGCAGTTTCGGTTATTTAAAATCGGGAGCCAAGGGTTTGCAAGGGGTGCCGCCGCCACCTATGGAGGTGGGGCTGTTGTTGGTAACAATGTAAAGACTTTGAATGAGTTTCATAGAATCCTGATAGTATGAGTCGCTCTTGTTGTTGGTATTAAGGTTTATGCCGTATTTTGCCTGCACCTCGTCAACTACTCCGGCCTCGGCGCTCCAAGCATAGCAGCTCCAAGCAGAGTCGTCTACGATATAGCAGCCGTAATTCTGAAGGGCATAAAAAAGCTTTTTACCCACTGCCGTTTTAATTCCAAGACTTTCTGCAGTTACGTTTTTGGGAATTGTGAGCAAGGTACCCATTTTAAGATT
>JAZQSG010000273.1:0-2079 GCA_045630025.1 Acutalibacteraceae bacterium | reverse complement strand
AAATTTTCTTTGAAAATTTGTCCATATCCATTGCAATGAATGTTGTGCAAAATTAAATCATAGAATTTAATTTTGCTATATCCGCTTAAAAAGCGGCTTGTCGAAGCGCTTTCAAGCGTTTCGACAAACAACAATCATTATCACAGCAAACGCAAGGAGAATCTTTATGAGTGTTGTGTTTATAACCGGCGGATGTGCCAACACGGGTCTGGCTATTGCTAAGCTTTTTGCATCAAAGGGCTGGGACGTGGCTGTATCAAGCCGCGATTTGTCATCCTCTGCCGCAACGGTTGAAATGCTTAAAAAAGAGTACGGCGTAAATGCCCGTGCCTATTGCTTAGAGCTTGGCAAGGTAGATACCATAACCAACGCCTTTGCACAGGTTAAAAAGGATTTTGGCCGTCTTGATTGCTTTGTGGCCAACGCTGCTAACCTGGGTATTGGAATGGGCGTTTTTTCAACCGATTACGAGGGCTACAACTCGGTTATGGAAGATAATGCACGGGGCAGCTTTTTTTGCTGTCAGCAGGCGGCAATGCTTATGAAAGAGCAGGGCCAAGGCGGTGCAATAGTAACCATTGGCTCAATTCAAGCCAACGGATGTGTGCGCGACCGCATACCCTATGCAATGAGCAAGGCGGCAATGGCTGCTATGGTGCGCTGCATGGCCTACGAGCTGGGTGAATATCACATTCGCGTTAATAATATAGTGGCAGGCGCCATTCACTCGGTCAGATGGAACGACATCCCCGAAGATGCAAAGGCCTTGCGCCGTTCCCGTTATCCATTGGGTCACGAGGCAGCTGAAACGGATATCGCCAACGCCGTTTTCTATTTGGGAACCGACCTTTCCAACAGCACTACGGGTATAGATTTGCTTATCGATTCGGGCCTTTCCACCTGCATTTTGCCCTATTCGAAAGCCGACTCTTGAAAAAAACGACAATATGTGCTAAAATCGGTAGGATGCAGTTAGCATCCTACTTTTTTATAAGTGTTGGAGGAATATAAATGAGTAAAAAATGGGTTGCAATATGGGCCACGGCGCCATCCTTTTGCGAGCAAAGAGTTGAGCTTTATGCCCACGACGTTACCTTAAGATATGCAATACACACACCCGTTGACGGTGATAGCATTCGCCTTACCTTTTCAAACCACGTTGGCAAGGAAGAGGCGGTTTTAGACCGAGTTACCGTTGCCCCTCTTAAAGACGGCGTTTGCTTAACCGATAAGGCGGTTGAGGTCACCTTTGGCGGCTCTGCCAAGTGCATAATGGGCGCAGGTCAAGCTGTTACAAGTGATGAAATTGCTTTTTCTGCCGCCGCAGGGGATGATTACGCTGTGTCTGTCTATATTGGCGGCTACGTTAATATGTCGCCTGCCTGTGCTGCCGTGGGTCCCTATTCATACAACAGCTTTTGCAGGGGTAACGGGGTTGACGCTCCCACCTTTAACAAGCCCCAATCAAACAATATGGGCTTTTGCTACTTTTTGACCGAGGTTGATCTGCTTGCCGCAGAAAATTGCCGCACCGTAGTTGCATATGGCGATTCAATAACCGCCCAGTCTTGGCCCGAATGGCTTGTAAAAAATATCGAGTCTGCAGGTGTTAATAACGTTACCGTTGCCCGCCGTGCCGTAAGCGGCAGCCGAGTTTTGCGCCAATACGATTGTGTGCCCTACGCCCAATACGGATTAAAGGGTGCCGACCGTTTTGCACGCGAGATAACGACTGCAGGTGCCGATACCGTGTTTGTTTTGCACGGCATTAACGATATAATCCACCCCGAGGTTAACGATGCCACCGGCTATCGCCCCATTGAGCATCTGCCCACCGCCGACCAGCTTATTGAAGGCCTTAAATTTTACGCAGATACCGCCCACACCGCCGGCTTAAAGATTTATATGGGCACTCTGTTGCCTATCAAGGGTTGGCGCTCTTACGGCGATTTCAGAGAGCCCATCCGTCAGGGTGTAAACCAGTGGATTCGCACTACCGATGCTATCGACGGCTACGTAGATTTCGACCTTTATATGAAGGACCCCGAAAACGAGCTTGTAATGTTTGCCGATTACGAT
>JAZQSG010000272.1:0-3637 GCA_045630025.1 Acutalibacteraceae bacterium | reverse complement strand
CGACGTGGTGGCTATCGATAATAACGCCGCCATAATAGACGAGGTTACCAACGCATACGACGTTATAGGTCTTGTGGGCAACGGTGCCGATTCCGACGCCTTGGCAGAAGCCGACGTGCAGGATGCCGAGCTTTTTATTGCGGCAACCAATTCTGACGAGCTTAATATGTTGGCCTGCTTTATCGCAAGGGCAATGGGCGCACGCCATACCATACCCCGCATCAGAACTCCCGAATATAACGATAACAGTCTTGAGTTTATGAAGCAAAAGCTGGGCTTTTCGGCGGCCGTTAATCCCGAAATGATTACTGCCCGCGAAATTTACAACATCATAAAATTCCCCAGCGCAGTAAATATCGAAACCTTTGCCCGCCGCCAATTCGAAATGGTTGATTTTCGCCTTAAAGAGGAATCGGTGCTTAACGGTCTTAAGCTGTCGGAAATGCGCAAAAAATACGACGCCAAGGTGCTGGTGTGTATGGTTGGCCGTGACGATAACGTCTATATTCCCGACGGTAACTTTGTTTTGAAAAGCGGCGACCGCGTGGGCATAACCGCCGCCCCTTCCGAAATTCACAAGCTGTTCAGAATGCTTGGCATCACCCAAAAGCGCACCCACAGCGTTATGATTTTGGGGGCAGGCAGAATATCTCTTTATCTTTCAAAAATGCTGGTATCCAGCGGCTACGAGGTTAAGGTTATCGACCGCGACCGCGACCGTTGCGAAGAGCTTAACGATTTCGTGCCCGAGGCGGTTACCATTTTAGGTGACGGCACCTCTCACGACCTGCTTGTGGAGGAGGGTATTAACTCTACCGACGCCTTTGTGGGCATCACGGGCATTGATGAAGAAAACATTTTAACCTCTTGCTTTGCCGTCTCCCAGGGCGTGCCCAAGGTTATCGCCAAGGTTAACCGACCCGAGCTTTCGGCAATGGCAGGTAAAATCGGCATAGAGTGCATCGTTTCACCTCAGCATTTCGTGTCAGAGTTTTTGTCTAAATATGCGCGAGCCCTCAACAACTCTATCGGCAGCAACGTTGAGGCCCTTTACAAGCTGATGGACGGCAAGGTAGAAGCCCTTGAATTCAGCGTGCAAGAGGGATTTAAGTACGTGGATATTCCTCTTAAGGATATAAATATAAAGCCCGATATACTTGTTGCAGGTATTATTCGCGGCAGAAAATCCATCATTCCCTCAGGTAACGACGTAATAATGACGGGCGACCGTGTTGTGGTGGTTTCATCGGGCGAAATTCTTAACAACCTTTCCGATATTGTTAATTGACAGAGGTAGTTATGAATATCAAAATGATTTTTAACACCCTGGGTCGAACGGCCTGCGCCCAGGCGGCGCTGCTGGTGTTGCCTCTTGCGGTTTGCGTTATTTACGGTGAATCGGCCTGGTTTGGCTTTGCCGTTACCGCTATGCTGTCTTTGGGCATCGGCTTGCTGCTGTGCGTTTGCTTTCGCACCAAAAACAGCGCAATATACGCCAAAGAGGGCTTTGCAATAGTTGGCCTGGTTTGGCTTATGCTTTCTTTAATGGGGGCGCTGCCATTTACCCTTAACGGCGAAATTCCCAATTATATAAACGCTGTTTTTGAGTCGGTGAGCGGCTTTACAACAACGGGCGCCTCTATTCTCACGGGCGAGCAGATTGAAATAATGAGCCACGGCGGACTTTTTTGGCGCAGCTTTACCCATTGGGTGGGCGGAATGGGCGTGCTGGTGTTTATCACTGCAATTGCGCCGGGGTCATCTGACCGCTCCTCTCACATTTTAAAGGCAGAGATGCCGGGCCCTATTTTCGGCAAATTGGTGCCCCGCCTGCGAGATACTGCAAAAATACTTTACCTTATATATATAGCGCTTACCTTTACTCAAATAGTTTTGCTTAAGGTGTTTGGTATGAATTGGTTTGAAAGCTTGGTTCATACCTTTGGCACCGCGGGCACGGGCGGCTTTGGCATAAAGGGCGACAGCATAGCCGGCTACAACCCCGCCTGTCAATGGATTATCGCCGCGTTTATGATGCTTTTCGGCATTAATTTCAACCTGTTCTATTTGGTAATTTTAAGGCGCTTCCGCCTTGCCGTGCGCAGCACCGAGCTTAAGGTTTATCTGCTAATGATAGCCGTTGCAACCGCTGCTATTGCAATCAACATTTCTTATTACGCCTCGGTTGGTGCCGCCACCGTGGGCGAAGCGGTGCGCCACTCCTTCTTCCAAACGGCGTCTGTTATAACCACAACCGGCTATTCTACCGTCGATTTCAATTTGTGGCCCGGCTTGTCCAAGGCAATTATGTTGATGCTTATGCTGGTGGGCGGCTGTGCCGGCTCTACCGCAGGCGGATTAAAGGTATCTCGCCTTGTTATACTGGTTAAAATGATTGGCAAAGAGTTTAGGCGTATGCTTCATCCCCGCTCGGTGTCATCGGTTAAGTTCGAGGGCAAACGCCTTGACGAGACCACCACCAACAACGTGGGCGTGTATCTTGCCATTTACAGCGCCTGTATGGTTGCAGTGTTTTTGCTGATTAGCTTTGAGCCATTTGGTTTAGAGTCCAACCTTACCGCCTCTATTGCCTGCTTTAACAACGTAGGTCCCGGCTTTGGCGCGGTTGGCCCTGCGGGTGGATATGCAGATTATACCGCCTTTTCAAAGCTGGTGCTGTCGGCGGCAATGCTTATGGGCAGGTTAGAGATTTTCCCCGTTATTCTTGCTTTTTCGCCCTCTACTTGGCGAAGATAACAAAAAACGATATAAAAAAGAGGACAAATTCTAATTATATTTGTCCTCTTTTAAAATTTTACCCCTTTATTTTTATTCGGCGGTGTGGTAAAATGGATTCATAAGTTTATTTTAATAAGGAAGGTTGTTAATTATGTTTGACAATTTGCTTGATTCAATCGGTCTCGTTGCTCAAACCGATAAGGACGTTGCCGACGCAATGGCTAAAGAGCTTGCCCGTCAGCAAAGCAACATCGAGCTTATCGCTAGCGAAAACTTTGTTTCTCCTGCAGTTATGGCTGCAATGGGCAGCGTGCTTACCAATAAATATGCCGAAGGTTACCCCGGCAAGCGCTACTACGGCGGCTGCCAATGTGTTGACATTGTTGAAGATATAGCTCGCGACCGCGCCAAAAAGCTTTTTGGTGCCGACCACGCTAACGTTCAGCCCCATTCGGGCGCCCAGGCCAACACCGCTGTTTACGCTGCATTGCTGCAGCCCGGCGATACCGTAATGGGTATGAATCTTGCTCACGGCGGTCACCTTACCCACGGCTCACCCGTTAACCTTTCGGGTATGCTTTACAACTTTGTTCCTTACGGCGTAAATGACGACGGCTTTATCGATTATGACGAAATGCGTCGCATCGCCCTTGAGTGCAAGCCCAAGCTGATTGTTGCAGGTGCATCTGCTTACGCCCGCACCATTTACTTTGATAAAATTGCCGCTATCGCTAAAGAGGTTGGCGCAATATTTATGGTTGATATGGCCCACATTGCAGGTCTTGTTGCCGCAGGCATTCATCCCAACCCCGTAGAGTATGCCGACATCGTTACCACCACCACCCACAAAACCTTGCGCGGTCCCCGTGGCGGTATGATTCTTTGCAAGGAAGAGTAT
>JAZQSG010000271.1:0-3615 GCA_045630025.1 Acutalibacteraceae bacterium | reverse complement strand
CGGCTATGCCATTATGGCGGGTTTGGAGCAGGCAGTTCAGTATATTGAAGAGCTTGAATTTACCCCGGATGACATTGAATACTTGCGCAACACCGGCTTGTTTAACGAACAGTTTTTAAACTATCTTGCTAACTTTAAGTTTGAGTGTGACGTTTACGCTGTTGCAGAGGGAACACCTATTTTCCCGGGTGAGCCGATTCTTACCGTAAAGGGCCCCGTTATTCAGGCGCAATTTGTTGAAACCTTGTTGCTTATTTGCATCAACCATCAATCACTTATTACTACCAAAGCCAACAGAATTTGCCGTGCAGCAGCAGGCAAACCTGTTATGGAGTTTGGCGCTCGACGTGCACAGGGATTTGATGCATCTGTTTATGGTGCTCGCGCTGCTTATATCGGTGGTTGCAAGTCAACCTCAAACGTTTTGGCAGCCCGTATGTTTGGCATTCCTCCTGCAGGCACAATGGCCCACAGCTGGATTCAAATGTTTGATACAGAGTTGGATGCTTTTAAGGCATATGCCAGAAATTATCCCGATGGCTGTGTGCTGCTTGTTGATACTTATAACACCCTTAAATCGGGTGTTCCTAATGCAATCAAAACCTTTGATGAGGTGTTAGCACCAATGGGCAAACGCCCTGTTGGCATTCGTATCGACAGTGGTGATATAACCTACCTTACCAAAAAGGCACGTAAGATGCTTGATGAGGCCGGATATCCCGATTGTAAGATAGTTGCATCAAACTCGTTAGATGAATATATTATTCGAGATATGATTATGCAGGGTGCTTGCGTTGATTCCTTTGGTGTTGGTGAAAGACAAATCACGTCATCCTCTTCACCTGTATTTGGCGGTGTTTATAAGCTTGCTGCAGTTTGGGACAAGGATGGAGTAATGACACCCAAAATCAAGATTAGTGAAAACGTAGCCAAAATTACTAATCCCGGCTTTAAACAGACCTGGCGCTTGTTTGATAACTCAACGGGCAAAGCTATTGCAGATCTTATAACCTTGTTTGATGAAGAGGTTGACGATACACAGCCCTACGAGTTGTTTGACCCTCAGCATACTTGGAAAAGAAAAATCATTACCGATTTTACGGCTGTTAAGCTGTTGCAACCCGTGTATATTGCGGGTAAGTTTGTAGGTTCGCTGAAAACTGCAACCGAAATCAAAGAGTTTTGCGTTCAGCAAATTGAAACCCTTTGGGACGAGGTAAAACGCTTTGAAAACCCCCATAACTATTACGTTGACTATTCTCAAAAGCTTTGGGATCTAAAGCGTGAGCTGCTTAATCTTCACAATAAATGAGAGGTATTAATATGAAAAAAGTTATTTCACTTGTTTTTGTTTGCGTTTTGTTGGCATCTCTTGTGTCTTGCGGCGGTAACAATGAAGAGGATAAAATAATCTCATCAGCCCCCACAAGCAGCGTTGTAATTATTGATGTTGCAAAATTTGCCTCAGAGGGCTCAATTGAGGGCTGTGAATACGCTTTAGGTACCTCGCCCGAAACCATTAAAACCGATTTTCATTATGGCGATGATGAGTATTGGGGCGTAGGCGATACCGTATCTTCACGATATAATATTGATGCCGTTCCTCTTGAAATCTTTGAAAAAGACAACGGCGAGGTTAGAATGAGTTCGGGCGACAGCAGATTTTATTACAATAAAGCTGCTGAAGATAAGGGCATTAGCTACATTGCTCATTTTAGCGATGCTTACGGCTTAAAGGTTGGTCTTGCAAGCACAGATACCATTAAAACTGCTATTGATGCAACTCCCTCATACGATGGCTTTGCAGAGGAAAATGATCTGTTTTTCTTTATTGGCAGCGTTGACGGTGTGTATACACTTAAATATCAGTTTGGTATTTATGAGCTTTCATTTTATTTTATGGACGGTAAGCTTTCTGCAACCTGCTTAAGCAATACCGAAATTTGGAGTCGATAACCGGAGGTTATGATGGACAACAAAAACAACACCTTAAACCGTGGCAAGATTTTTATAATTATTGCTATTATTCTTGTCGGTTGGTTTATATTTTTCACAATTAATAGAGGGTTTTACGGCAAGGTAATCGGTGTTCTTCAGCCCATTATTGTTGGCGCGGTTTTGGCCTATTTGCTTAATCCGTTGATGAAGCTGTTTACCACAGCGTTTAATAAGCTTTTTAATCGAAACCCCAAAAATCCGAATAGATTTAAAGGGTTGATTAAGGGTTTAAGCATAACACTTACAATGCTATCCTTTTTTGCTGTAATTGCTGCATTTTTATGGCTTATTATTCCGCAAATCACAACCAACGTTACAGATTTTGTTAACAATTTGCCCGCAAAAATGGAGGGGTTGGCTGTTTGGTTTGAGTCAATGCTTGATAAGTATGATCTTAACAGCAAATACGGTGTTATATCCGAATGGCTTGGCGAAAACAGCAGCATTACTGTTGATTCTGTGTTTAAGTTCTTTGAAGATAACTTGTTTAGCTTCTCAGGCGCGTTGGGTACAGAAATCATCTCTTTCTTTGGCACAACCTTCAGCTTGGCGTTTAATTGGATTATCGGTCTTATAGTTTGCGTATATATTTTGTCAAGCAAAGAGCTGCTTGCGGCACAATTCAAAAAAGTGTTGTTTGCATATTTTAGCAAGCCCAAGGTTGACGGCTTCCTTGAAACTGCAAGAGAAGGAAATAAGATAGTTACTCGCTTTATAATTGGCAAGCTTATTGATTCTACAATTATAGGCATTATGTGCTTTATTACAATGCTTATTTTCAACATTCCTTATGCTTTGCTGGTTAGTGTAATCGTCGGCGTAACCGATATTATTCCTTTCTTTGGCCCTTATTTTGGTGCCATACCTTGCACCTTGCTTATTCTCTTGTCTAACGACCCTATAAAGGCAATTTACTTTGTTATTATGATTATTGTTATTCAGCAGGTCGAAGGCAATATTATTTCACCCAAGATTATTGGTGATACAATCGGTTTGTCGCCCTTCTGGGTGTTGGCCGCAATGCTTGTTGGCGGTGGATTGTTTGGCTTGCCGGGCATGCTTTTGGGTGTTCCTGTAATTGCAATTATATTCTTTATAGTCAGAAAGTCTGCCGATAAGCGTTTGACTTTGAAAAATATGCCAACTGCAGTAGATGACTATATTGAATAATGTAATTGACTGAAATCAAAGCAAGTTTGTTTTTGTGTGTCCAAATGTAAAGATTGTTTGTATATTTACAATGTTGACTTTAAAATTGTGATATTTTATAATTTTATTGTACACATTTATATTGATGGAGGTATATTATGAAAAAGCGCATTTTGAGCATTGTTTGTGCTGTTGTACTTGTTGCTTCAATGGTTTGCACCGGTGCTATTTTCGCTTTTGGTGATAACCAAACTGAATCAACTGCTTTGGTTGGCCTTGGCTTGAAGTTCGATAGTGAAAATCCTATTGATGATACTAAATGGACTGCCAACGGAGCAGTTACTCTTGCTCCTGATAAAACCAGTATAGAGTTGGCTACAGATGATACCAATAAAGAGGTATCTTATACTTATAGTGAAGCTTTTGATCTTACCGAAGGTTTTACCTTGGCATATAAAGCCAGCTGCC
>JAZQSG010000270.1:0-6615 GCA_045630025.1 Acutalibacteraceae bacterium | reverse complement strand
TTGTATATCTTTCAGCCAAATCCTTTTCGGTCACCTTTCGGTCGGTTTTAAAATCTACCACCGTAATACCGTCTTCATCAAACAAAACGCAGTCGGCAACACCTTGAAGTATAACCTTTTCGTCGCTGTTGCAATCGGGGTCAATTTCGTTAACGGGCAGCTCGTAAATAAATCTGCCTTCTTGTATTACCCTGCTTGCATTCATAATGTCAGCACATAAATCGCTGTCAAAAAAGGCGGATACTGCCTTTTCGTCAACGCCCTCTGCTTGTCTGGCGGTAAGTTTACCCTGCTCAACCAGCAGCTGCGCCTCTTTTGATATGCTTTGTTTTGCTCTGCCGTAATCTGCATAGCACATAAATCTGTGGGTTGCAGTTCCGCGCTCAGCAGGCGTTAAGCCGTCGCGATTTAAAAATGCAGGGCGAGCAGAACAAACAAGCTCGTCTGAATCAAGCCCCTTGGCAAGTGATGAAACCGAATATTTAGATTCAATTTTAAGCAGGTTTTCGTAAGGATAACAATAATCAAGACGCTCTGATAAATCAATTTCAATCGGTTCGGGCTTGTATTTACCATCATTGCAACGAGTTATCGAACCGCTGCTTATTATCTTAACGTTAAAGGTACCGCCACCATCAACCGACCTTAAAGGTGCGTCTGCACAGGCGTAGCTTCGCAAAGGTGCTCCGTCGGGATGCATAAGCAAAGAAACGTAAAGCCACTCTGACAGCGACCGCATGCTTTGAACAGAGTAAGGGGCAACCTTGGCTCCGTTATCATCCTCTACTATATCGGCAAGAACCGATTGCACCTTTTTTGCAAGATTCTTTTCTGCCGACATAACAACAAGCTTTTCTTGGGCTCTTGTCATTGCTACGTACAGCAACCGCATTTCTTCCGCAACGGTGGCCTTTATTTCCATATTGGCTATGGCGCGGCGAGCAAAGGTATCGTAGCGTATTGCCTTTTCGCTGTCGCAAACGCGCATACCTATGCCACCCTGCTCGTGCATTACAAGACTGTCAGAGGCATCCCTTAAATTGAACTTTGATTCAAGAGCTGCAACAATGCACACGGGCGCCTGCAAGCCCTTTGATTTGTGCACCGTCATTACCCTTACGGCGTCTTCGGTATCAACAGCCGTTCCGCCTGTGATATCACTATTGCTGTTTGCCACCCTTTCAACGTATCTCAAAAAGGCGGTGAGTCCCTTATAGCCGCTTTGCTCGTAGGACGCAGCAAACTCGGTTAACAAAAGCAGGTTTGCCTTGCGAGTAGCACCGTCATCCATAGCCCTTGCTATTGCCAACAGTCCGGTGTCATCGTAGACTTTTGTAATAAGTCTGTCTGAGGGCAAGGTTGCCGCCCAAGAGCGATATTTGGCAATCAAATCCAAAAAGCGACGAAATTTTGGATTGCCTTCTGCACCTGCAAGAATAGAAGAGTAAACGCTTTTATCCCGCCGGCCGATTCTAACCTGCGCAATTTCATCTGCGGTAAATCCGAAAATCGGAGACATCAAAGCGGAAAGCAAAGGAATATCCTTTAGCGGATTATCTATTGCCTGCAGCAGCGACATAATAATCATAATTTCGGTTCTTGCATAAAAATCGGTTTTAAGCTCTGCAAGCACGGGGATGTTTTGGGCTTTAAGCGCCGAAACTACCATAACGCTATTTGATTTATAAGAGCGAAGCAAAACCAAAAAGTCGCTGTATTTGGCATCTCGCAAACCGCCCTTACCGTCACTTACCTGCATTTTTTGCTCTACACATTCTTTAATATAGGCGGCAATATGGGCGCTTTCATCCTCGAAGCTTCCGTTATCGATAAGATGCACCTCTGCACCGCAATCCTTGTTTTCGGCAAGCCCGGTTGAAATCGGGTCAAGCCAATCACCCGACAAATAGTCGATTTGTGACGCCTGACGGGTCATAAGAGCATCAAAAATGTAGTTTGCAAAGTTGCAAATTGCAGGGCGGCTTCTGAAATTGCCGCTGAGGGTTATTTTTGCAGGATAGGTTACCTCATCATAGTCGGGAAATTCATCTCGCATTTTAATGAAGTTTAAAGGATTGGCGTGGCGAAAACGGTAAATACTTTGCTTTACGTCGCCAACCAAAAACATGTTTTTGCCATTATCGGACAAGGCGTTGAATATGGCGTTTTGCAGGTCGTTGGTATCTTGATATTCGTCTACCATAACCTCTTTATATCTGGTTGTAAGCTCTTTTGCGTCGGGTCTGATAACCAGCTGACCGTCAACCTCTTCACAAAGCATACGAAGGGTTTTAAGTTCTACGTCCGAAAAGGTCATATACCCTTTTTCTTGCTTAATTTTATCAAACTTTTCGGCAAAAATTTTAACAAGCTTTACAAGGGCTTTTACGTGTTTGCCTGCGGTTTTAATATCGGCAAGGGTTTCGCTTTTATCAAACGCAAAAATTTCCTTGAATTTTTTAATTTGCTCGCGAGCTTCATCAACAACCGACTTTACTCTGTCTCTGATATAAGCATCTATGCCGGTACGCGCTCTGCCTATATCGGGCAACGAATAATATTTGAGCGCTTTGTGCAAACCGTCAAAATCTTTCTTTTGTGCAAAACGGGATAAGCCCTTCAGCAAATCTATAAGCGCAACGGTTATGGGTGATAAATTCGCATAAGCCACGTCGTTTTGCTCTAAAAGCCGCAACGACGATTTAAGAGCGTAAACATAATGCTCGGCCATTGCGCTTAAATCTTTGCAAACGTCGTCAAGCCAAAAATCAAAACCGAATTGGTCGCAGTCGTACATTTTGCAAACATCGTCAAGCCAACGCTCGGGCATTGGCAAAGAGCATATGTGCCTGTAAATCTCGGTTACCGCTTTTTTTGCGTTTTTATCAACCGTTTCACAATTCATCGACACAAGCAAATCGGCGTATGAGTTAAAATCCTCTTTGGCGATATAATCATACGCTGCCATTACCGCTTCATCGATAAGCACTTCTTCTTGCTCGCCCGTTAAAATTTTAAAGTTGGGCTCAATCTCTGCTGCCACAAAATTTTCTCGCAAAAAGTCTATGCAAAATCTGTCGATGGTAAAAATTGAAGCGTTATCAACCGACAGCTTTTGCTCTAAAAGGCGCTTGTTATAGGGTTGCTCCAGGGCTGCTTCTGAAAGCAGAGAATATATACGCTCGCGCATTTCACCCGCAGCCGCGTTGGTGAAGGTAACGATAAGCATATCTGTAATATCAATAGGAGAGGTTTCGTCGGTAATGCGTTTAACAACGCGATTAGCAAGAACTGCCGTTTTGCCCGAACCTGCCGCAGCAGATACCAAAACGGCACCGTTAGCATCAAGCGCCTGCTGTTGCTGCGGTGTAGGATTAAACTTAGCCACCAAACTCACCCCTTCTCAATTTTTCAACGGCATCGTTAGGTTTAAGCTTTTCAACCTTGCCGTGCTGCGCGTCATCACTTATTAAGCAAACAGAGCGATAATTGCAATATTCGCACACGCTCTTACCCGAAGAGCTATCGGTAGGGCTGATATCGGCACAGCCCGACAAAATGCTGTTGCCCGCTTTTTTAAGCATATCCATAACAAGTTGGCCAACCAGCTCAAGATCGCCCGCCTCAATAACGCTGCTCTTTTTATCACCGGGCGAATATGGAACAAAGCGGCCTGATAGCTCTTTATCCATTGCGCGCAGCGAAAGCTCATCGTTGGTTAAAAGGCCGTTCATACGCATATCGGAATCCATCTTTTTAACCGAGGTCTGCTCGTCCTTATCCGACGTAGTGTGAATGGGGCGCTTTGAGGGCATATATAAAATGCCCGCAGGAACGGCTCCCTCATAGCAGCCGCTGCTTGTAACGGTAAAAAGATATATCAGCATCTGCATATTCATACCGTAAAACACGTCTGACAAATCAAACTGCTTGCCACCGCTTTTATAGTCAACAATTCTGAGATATTTCTTTCCGTCGGCCTCGTAAACGTCAACGCGGTCAACTTTGCCTGTAAGCACAAGGTTGCCATCATCCAGAGGCACCTGCAGCGCAGGCACATCGTCGCCGCCGATATGCAGCTCGCATTGCTTGGGGTCATAATCGCTTACACTAAATTCATTGCCCAATCGTGCAATAACGTGGTCGAGCAAAAGAGCAATTCTTTCAAGCATAAACAAAAAGGTTACGTCAAGATTATCGTATCCGCCAAGGGTGGTATCGGCATATTGGCGAACAAGCATGGCAATTTCGCTGCGCCGTTCATCGCCGCTCATTGACGAAAGGCCTTTTCCGTGTGTTTGAACCGCCTTCTCAAGCACGTAGTGCAATAGAGTACCGCGGCGCATTACATCCATTTCAGCAGAATTAACAGGTTTGGCCGACACACCGTATTCGCAGAAAAAGCTGAATGGGCACTTGGCAAATTGCTCTGCTTTTGAAGCCGACATTCTGATACTTTTGCCGTAAAGTGCCTGAGCGGTTTTTGGTGTTATGTCAACCTTTCTCGTTCCAAGGTCGGTAATCAATTCGGGGGCCTCTATTCCCCTTTGGTCCAACTGTCGGTAAAGAGAATCTGCATAAGGGTTGTACGCCTCTGACGCAACAAGCTCTATTGCAGGCAGCACACCCTCAAACCTATCCATATCGCTATCGCGATAAGCAATGGTTTTTACACCGCCAACATTGTTTTGAATAAGCTTAATAAACTCTGAAGGTATTCCCTCGCCGTCATTCGTAAGGGTATGATAGGTAATGTAGATTTTTTCTGATGCACTGCTTAAAGCAGTATAGACGTAATATCTTTCATCTACGGCCGCGTTAATTCTGTAATCAGGCAAACGAAGCTGATGATTGATTATCTTTTGCCGCTCATCAAAAGTAAGCAAGCCACCCTTAACAGCAGGCCGTGGAAACTCACCGTAATTGGCGCCGACTATAAATGTGATTTTGGGGTTGCCTGCTCTGATACGGTCGGCAGAACCAATTATAACCTCGTCTATTCTGTCGGGAATGGCGCCTATATCGCAGGTGCTGAGCATAAGCTCAAACATATCGCAAAATTCATCGGTATCACAAACGTCGCCCTCAAAAACCTTAACGATATTATCTATGCAGTTAATGAGTGCATCCCAGCTTCTGCGATGGATATCGGCATAATAAAACTCTTGACGGGCTTCAAACCCGGCGGCATATTGCTTAAGAGCTTTATCGGCACCCGTTTCAATAAGCAAATCATACACTCCGCGGCAAACAACCTTAATATCTTCCGATACCAAGGCGGCGTTAAAGCGTATAATCGGCTCTATGACCTTTTCTCTTGCGCTGTTTATACGGGCAAGAGCGGCTTTGTCAAACTGTTCTTCAAGACCGTTGGGGTTTTCCGTCCACTCGTTATACCATTTAGAGCCGCTTTTGCCCCACATAAGTGCATAGTTTTCAAGCTCTGACGCCTCTTCAACCGAAATAGGAGATAAAGGCGATTTTATAAAGGGTAATATGCTTTCGTTGCGAATGCTTCCCTTAGCGCAATCAAGAGCACACAAAACGTAGCGAAACAGCGCCAACGACGATGCTTCTACCCGCATATCGCTAAAGCAAGGAACGTTATAGTGCCCAAAGGCATCAACAATCGTATTGTGATAAGCGTTAATATCTCTGGCAATAACGGCAAAATCACGGTAGCGCATATTTTCAGTTCTTACAAGGCGGCGGATGGTAGAGGCGACGTAATCGGCCTCTTCATATCTGGTTGGGCAAGAGCACACAACCACATCATCAACGCAGGCGCCGTCAACGTCTTCACCTCGAATTAACTGTTCAACAACGCCAACACCCGAGCCGTTAAAACGATAATCGTACGACACCTGCTGCGGTGAAGCAACAGAAACACCGCACTCGTTGGCGATATCTATGATACGCGACACAGCCCTTTTATTATTTGAAAAAAGCCCCATACCGTTATCACTATCGTGAAGTGAATCGGCACAAATGGTCAAATAAACATCCTTAGCTTGACGGATAATGCGACCGATTACACGATATTGTTGCTCGGTAAAATCGGTAAAGGAATCGATGCACACAACGCGATTTTTAAAATATTCAACGTCAACAAGTCGGTCATAAAGTCGGTCAAGCGCATCAAGGGAATCGCTGAAGCGTTGGTTAAGCATTCCCTCGTAAACCGAAAGAACAAGAGAAATATCTTGCAACTTTTCGGTTACAGCACCCGTCAGCTTGGGTGCAACACGCTCAAAATCCTCCGTTGTGACAAGACTGCGCTTCATTTCTGAATGCAAATCTATAAGATTTTTGCAAAAATCTTTGTTATTAACCACCTTGCCGTAAACGAGCAGATTATCTTTAACGCTTCGGGCAGCACGGCTCATCATAAGCAATTTTACACCGTCATCTGCATTGGGCACGGCGTCAAAGCCGCAAATAGCAGCTACGTTTCGGGCAAGAGAGGTAAAGCTTGCCACCTCAACAACATCGGCAGATGCACTGCCTAAAAGGCGCAGCATAGCCCTTTCGTTTTCATAGTTATTCTGCTCGGGCACAAGCAAAACGATGCCTTTTTCGCCCGATTTAACCATCTGAGCGATAAGATTGTGCAAG
>JAZQSG010000269.1:0-4310 GCA_045630025.1 Acutalibacteraceae bacterium | reverse complement strand
GGGGCAGGAGGTGGGTTTGAAACCGCATCGTATACCTTTAAGTTTTGAAACAACCTCGTTTACCGTTAATCCCTCGGCAAGTCTTGATACGCCTTGTGTATTGCCTGCGCAACCGCCTAAAAATTTAACCTTGGTTACAATGTCGTTTTCAATTGTGATTTCTATTTCACGGGCGCAAACACCCTTGGTTTTATATGTAAAAGTCATAACAAATCTCCTTGCTTTGTTTTACTTAAATATAACAAATTTATCGTTAAAATTCAAGTGGGATAATTTTGGTGCCAATAATTGTTACAAATTTGTAATTGAAAATAGTTGCTAATAGTGTTAAAATTAACTGCAATATGTATAAGGAGGTGTTTGTGTTGGCTAAAAGATTTTTAAGCATTGCAATAGTTCTTATTTTAGTTTTACTGTGCGGCTGTAACGGCGGCGGCAACTCTGTCAGCGATAAAAATTCAAGCAACAGTAATAGCCCTCAAAACACAACCACCCCAAACGTGCAAACAACACAGCAGGTTGTTGACGAGCTGTTTCCCGTTTATAAATCTGCCCGTCAGATTTACGTTGTTGACGTAACTAATTACGAGAAATCTTTAGTTTTGTTTTTGCGTCAGCTGCAGGGTGTTGTTGCAAAATATGATTCGGCGGCCGTTTATCTTGTATCTAACGAGCAAGATAGATTTTGGCTAAATTATATGTGTGATGAATTGGGCGCATATTCTACCGACGTTTCGGCTGAAGAGGTTGTGTCGTTGTTTAACGATTATATTGATACCTTGGTTTTTTACACCCCGGGCACTTTCGAGTTTTACGCCGCTTGGAATGACGCTGTAAGACGCGATAAAGCGGTGTGCGTAGACTATTCTGTTGCCGCTCAGTTCTCGCTTTTAGACACCAAAGAGTTTATTGATATAAGAGGCGTGTTCGCCAGCGAAACCCAAGCTTATGAAACGCTATTTGAAATGATAGAGCTTGATGATGAACATCATTCGTTTGTATCTTTAAATGAAGATAGCGCCTTTATAGATTATGCTATTGCCCTTGATGCATATTTGTTGCCCGTTTATGATAATGAGTGGAGTAAAGAGTTTACATCGAATGTTTTGAGTAAATGTGAGCTTGAGCATCCGGGCGTTTTTTATACTGAATATGAAGCTAAAGAATATATAAACATATTCAGCGAAAATGGATTTGGCAACATTGCGGTGGCTGAATTTGGCAACTCGACTGTTTTTTCATCTGTTAAAACCACTTACGTACCCGATAAAATTAAGGTTAAAAATACTTCCGGCAAAAAAGGTAACGTGTATATTTCCCTTTTAATTGAATCTGATTCTTTGGGTGATGCATTTAACAGCAGCCATTCGGTTTGCGATTTAAACAGAGAAGATTATTGCGTTTCTGTTCAATACCCAATCGTATTAAGCCGTCTTGCGCCTGCAACCCTGCTTTGGTATTCATTAAACACTAAGCAAAATGATGATTCTATAGTTTCTGATGGCGATTGGTCTGTAATTAATTACGATTTAATGCCTGACGAATTGTATAAGAAGTGGCACGAAATTAACAACAATTTGCTTTCTGCCTGTGGCATGAAGGTTAACGTTGCAGGTGGCTATACCGAAAGCGATTTGAACAATAATTATATTAATTTCTCTAAATCGGACGGCGTGCTGTTCAATAATTCTCTTTCACAAAGTGGAGCGTATGCAAAGCCCAAAAAAATACCGGTGGTTTATTATTCGGGTGTACAAAATCTTTCGGAATTAGAGATGTTGCTGAAAAATATAGTTGCTGATAATACTTGTCCGCTATATTATGTGTTTACTCTTACTGCCGAACAGTATTTTGAACAGATTCCAATTTATGATGATTACGGCGGCAATCAAACCGATGCATTCTATTCCATTACAGAAATTATAGCACTTACTCAAAGCAATTTAGAAAACGTAAATTTTGTTGTTCCCGAGCAAATGATTAGCTATATCAAAAAAGGATAAAAGAGCACCCGAGTGGGTGCTCTTTTTCATCTTATTCTTATTATTTCACCGGGGAATATTGAATCCGGGTCGGGTAAATCGTTTAGCTTTAAGATGTTGTCGACCGATGTAAAAAACCTTCTGGCAATTGAATACAACGTATCGCCGTATCTTACAACATACCAATTTGGCCTTGCAAGCTGAGGAATTATTATTCGTTGTCCTATTTGCAGGTTTTCGGGGTTTTTTATGTCGTTTGCTTTTGCTATTGCATCTACCGGCACCTGATAAGTTTTGGCTAACGAATACAAGGTATCGCCGCTTTTAATAACGTGTATGGTGTCATACATAAAAATCACCTCTTTCAAACCCATTATATGCACTTATTTATCTGTTGACTTTCGCTGCGCTTTATTTATAATAAAAATTAAAGGGGGAGTAAATATGCGTATTTATAAAAAACTTTCTTTAATTCTATGCGTTACCATGCTTTTAACCTCGCTTTTTGCACTTTCTGCTAACGCTCAAGGCATTATTTATGGTACCGGTGAAATTTATTACTATTGCGATGATAACGGCGTTGAAGGGTATAACGATAACGTTGCTTTTATACCGCAAAAGTATCCGGATGAATTGTATGAGAAAATATATTTAGGAATAAAAAATTATTCAGACAGAGTTGACGTTTCGGAATTTGACCTATCTGTTGCCGACATAACATGGGTATATACTTCAGTTTTTAATAATAATCCCGACCTGTTTTATTTAGAGCCAACCTTTGGCTACTCGTATTATTCTGATAATACCGTTGCATTTTTCGCGCCTATGTATAAATATGACGAAAGCCAGCTGCCGGTAGTTGTTGCTGATTATGAGAGCAGAATTACCAATATCGTTTCTCATTTTGATACTTTAAGTAACGTTGAAGCGGTTGTTGCTGTTAACGATTATCTTGCAACACATTATCAGTATGATTCTTATGGATTGGAAACCGATCCGCAAAATGCAATCCACGATGCCTATTCTATGTTGATTGAGAAACGCGGAGTTTGCCAAGCATATGCGTTGTTGTTTACTGAAATTATGCGCAGATTGGGTGTTGAAACCGTATCTGTTGTAAGCAACTCAATGAATCACCAATGGAATCTGGTTAAGCTTAATGAAAATTGGTATCACATTGACGTAACGTGGGATGATCCGGTGGGAGCTCTTGACGGTTATACATATCACAATTATATGCTTCACAGCGATAATGCAATGCTTGAACGTTTGGGCCATTACGATTGGATTAGAATTGATAATCGCACCGAGCAATGCACAGACACTACTTATGATGATTGGGCTTGGACTGAAGCTAATACGCAGCTTACACCTCATAACAACAAGTGGTACTACGTTTCAAACGAGGGAGATACTATAAACGTTGTTGAAATTTCAGATGAGGGCAAAAAAATCGTTTATTCTCAACAAGAGCACTGGGATGTTTGGGGTGAACCGGGATATAGCTATACCAGCGGTCTAGCTACCGCAACTTGGTGGAAAAACTGGATGCTGTATCATTCGCAAGATAAGCTTTATTGTTATGATACTGCGCTTGGAAAGGCATATTTTTTGAGCGATTTAAACCCTACTGACGGTTATGTTTATTATATTCATGCCGATGACGGCGTTTTGGATTTTGTTGTTTCCAAAGATCCAAGCAATTTTACAAACGCAGATCATTATACGTTAGATATAAATTGCATTCAGTATATTGGTGATGTTAATGGCGACGATACTGTTTCTTCATCGGATGCTTTAGCATTAATGTATAATTTGCTTGGATATAGCAGCAACGACGGCTTGGTTAATGCTGACGTAAATGGTGACGGTTGTATTGATTCTGCCGATCTGCTGTGGCTTAATCAGGTGCTTATAGGCGTTAAGGATACCTATGTAATATATAACAGCTGATTATTATAAAAAATTAATAAAAAACACTTGACTTATTGTTTGCCGTATGATAATATACTTTTGTTCCAAATTCGGGGGCGTAGCTCAGCTGGGAGAGCGCTTGAATGGCATTCAAGAGGTCAAGAGTTCGATCCTCTCCGTCTCCACCAAAAGACCACCTTTTTCAAAGGTGGTCTTTTTTGTGTTGAGTTAACTTGACTTTTTTTAAAATTGCGCTAAAATACACTTGAGGTGATTGTTGTGTCAGAAAAAAGCATGTATTTTCATTGTGACAACTGCGGTATTCTTTGCAAGGAAAGCGAAACCTATTGCCACAATTGCGGCACTAGCTTTGTAGACGTAGTTTATGCTGATGACGGTGAAATGTTGGCAGAG
>JAZQSG010000268.1:0-17360 GCA_045630025.1 Acutalibacteraceae bacterium | reverse complement strand
GGTGGCGACGAGCAAATTGCATCCAGAATCAGCTGTGATGAAATTGATATGGTGCTTTTCTTCCGTGACCCCATGGCATCCGTTCATCACGAAATAAACGAGCTTAATTTGTTGCGCCTTTGCGACGTTCACTCAATTCCTATCGCAACCAACATTGCCACCGCCGAGATGCTTATTCACGGTCTCGAGCGCGGCGACCTTGATTGGCGCGAGATAATGAAAAACAACTGATAAATTAATAGGGCTGTGATAAGAAGGAGTAATCGGCAACACGACTCTGACAGGGATGAAGCACCGCGACTGAAAGTGCTTTGTGTACGGTTCCGACCAAGACATCTTTGAGCCATCGCGCCTATGGCGCCGCATACGTCCTGCGATAAGGGCGAAAGAGGGCGGCTTTATGCCGTCAATCAGGGTGGCACCGCGGAGCTATTCCGTCCCTGATACAGTCAAAATTTTTGGCTGTATCGGGGCTTTTATTATTTAAAAAGGAAAATAACTCAAAGTGAGGTAAAAATATGGCACTTTTAACACAAGCAATCAAAGGAACTCAGGACGTTTTGCCGGCCGACAGCAATCGTTGGCAGCACGTCGAACGCACCTTGTTGGATACGGCGGCGCTTTTCGGTTTTAAAGAGCTGCGCACCCCTGTTTTTGAGCATACCGAGCTTTTTAACCGCTCGGTTGGTGATACCACCGACGTTGTTCAAAAAGAGATGTACACCTTTAACGACAACGGCGGCCGCAGCATATCTCTGCGCCCCGAGGGCACCGCAGGCGCGGTAAGAGCATTCTTAGAGCACGGCCTGCATAACGAGGCCCTGCCCCAAAAGGTTTGCTACGTAACCTCTTGCTATCGCTACGAAAAGCCCCAGGCAGGTCGTCTGCGCGAGTTTCACCAGTTTGGCGTAGAGTGCTTTGGCGCAGGCATACCCGCCGCCGATGCAGAGGTTATATCCATTGCGGCAAAGGGCTTTGAGGCCCTGGGCATCAAAAACCTGCGGTTAGAGCTTAACTCTATCGGCTGCCCCACCTGCCGTGCCGAGTACACCAAGGCACTTAAGGAGTATTTTGCATCAAAGCAGGATGATTTGTGCGAAACCTGCCGCGGTCGACTTGACCGCAACCCTATGCGAATTCTCGACTGCAAATCTCCCGTTTGCTCGGGCATAGCCGCCAATGCACCCACCGTGCTTGATTATATTTGCGACGATTGCCGCAACCACTTTGAGCAGGTTAAAGCATACCTTGACGTGTTGGGCATTGCCTACACCGTTAACCCCACCATCGTGCGCGGTCTTGACTATTACACCCGCACCGTGTTTGAGTTTATATCTACCGATTTGGGCGCCCAATCCACCCTTTGCGGCGGCGGACGCTACGACGGTCTTATCGAGCAGGTGGGCGGTCAGCACACCCCTGCGCTGGGCTTTGCCATCGGCCTTGAGCGCCTTATGATGGTTATGGATGCCCAGGGCTGTCCCTTTCCCCCCGCACCCCAATGCAACGTTTACATTGCACCTATGGGCGAGCGCGCCTCGGCAATGGCCCTCAAGCTGTGCGGCTTGTTAAGGGCCGAGGGCTTTTCGGCAGAGACCGACCTTGTAGGCAGAGGCCTTAAGGCGCAGATGAAGTTTGCCAACAAAATCGGCGCAATTTATACCCTTGTGCTTGGCGATGACGAAATCGACAATGGCAAGGCACGTCTTAAAAAGATGTCCGACGGCAGTGAAACAGAGGTTGACCTGCCCGACGGGCTTATTAGCACCGTCTACGACGGAATGATAGATGCCGCACTTGAGCAAATTAATATGGCTGCTCAAAAATTGGGCTCCGCCACTAAAGGAGAAGAATAATTATGGCACTTAAAATTGAAAAAATGGGCAGTTTACGCCGCACCAAATATTGCGGCGAGTTAAGAAGCGAACACGTTGGCACCACCGTAACCCTTTGCGGATGGATTCAGCGTCAGCGCGACTTGGGTCAGCTTATCTTTTGCGATTTGCGCGACCGCAGCGGCATAGCCCAGCTTGCCTTTGACGATAACACCGCAAGAGATATTTTTGAAAAGGCGTTTCAGCTGCGCAGCGAATACGTAGTTATTGCTACGGGCGACGTTCGCCGCCGCGAGAGCATTAACAAAGACCTTCCCACAGGTGAGGTAGAGGTTTTTGTTACCGAGCTGCGCGTGCTTGCTGTTGCCGAAACCACCCCCTTCGAGATTTTGGAGGATTCTTCCGTTCGTGAAGAGCTGCGCTTGCAATATCGTTATCTTGATTTGCGCCGTGCCGATATGCAGCGCAACATCATCACCCGCCACAAAATTGTTAAGTGCGCCCGTGATTACTACGACAACAACGGATTTTTAGAGATTGAAACTCCTATTCTTATTAAATCTACACCCGAGGGCGCCCGTGACTATCTTGTTCCCTCCCGTGTTAAGCAGGGCAGCTTTTTTGCTCTGCCCCAGTCACCCCAGCTTTATAAGCAGCTGCTTATGCTTTCCGGCTTTGACCGTTATATGCAAATTGCCCGTTGCTTCCGCGACGAGGATTTGCGCGCCGACCGTCAGCCCGAATTTACACAAATCGACCTTGAGATGAGCTTTGTTGACATTGACGACGTTACCTCTGTCAACGAGGGCTTTATGAAGTACGTTTTTAAAGAGATTTTGAACGTAGATATTCCCACTCCCTTCATCCGTATGCCTTACAGCGAGGCAATGAGCCGCTTTGGCTCAGACAAGCCCGACACCCGTTTTGGTCTTGAGCTTGTTGACCTTTCTGCCATTTTGGCAAATTGCGAGTTTAAGGTGTTTGGCGGTGCGTTGGCGGCAGGCGGCAGCGTGCGTGCTATCAAGGTGCCCAATTCAGCCGACAAGCTTACCCGCAAGGTTATCGACAAGCTGACCGATTTTGTTAAGGATTACGGCGCAAAGGGCTTGGCCTTCACCCGCTACACCGCCGAGGGCATTGCCTCCAGCTTTGAGAAATTCCTTACCGAGGATGAGGTTAACGCCATCCATACCGCCGTTGATTTGCAACAAAACGACGTGCTGCTTGTAGTAGCCGACGGTAAAAACGACGTTGTGTTTAATTCTTTGGGCGCGCTTCGTTGCGAGGTTGCCGAGCGCCTTGAGCTTATTGATAAGTCTAAGTTCAACTTCCTTTGGGTTACCGACTTTCCGCAGTTTGAGTATAGCGAAGAGGAAGACCGCTTTGTCGCCAAGCACCATCCCTTCACCGCTCCCAAGGATGAGTGCCTTGATATGTTGGAAAGCGACCCCGCCTCCGTTACCGCCAAGGCCTACGATATGGTGCTTAACGGTTGCGAGGTTGGCGGCGGCTCAATCCGTATAAACGACCCTGCCGTTCAAAAGCGTATGTTTAAGGCCCTTGGCTTCACCGAGGATGAAATTGCCGAGCGTTTCGGATTCCTTACCGACGCCTTCCGATACGGCGCACCTCCTCACGGCGGTATGGCCTACGGTCTTGACCGTTTGGTTATGCTTATGCTGGGCCTTGACTCCATCCGCGATGTAATCGCCTTCCCCAAGGTAGCCAATTCCAGCGAATTGATGAGCGGAGCTCCTGCTCGAGTAGATGCCAAGCAGCTTGAAGACTTGGCCATTGCCGTGATAGACAACAAAAAAGGTGATAACAATGACTAAAATTGATATTTTTTCGGGCTTTTTAGGTGCAGGCAAAACCACCCTTATCAAAAAGCTGATTAAAGAGGCATACCAAGGCGAAAAGCTGGTGCTTATCGAAAACGAATTTGGCGAAATCGGTATCGACGGCGGCTTTATGCAGGATGCAGGCATTGAAGTAACCGAAATGAATTCGGGATGCATCTGCTGCTCTCTTGTGGGTGACTTTGCCGAGGCCCTTGGCAAGGTGCTGGATGAGTATGCTCCCGACCGCGTTATAATTGAGCCCTCGGGCGTAGGCAAGCTGAGTGATGTTATCCGCGCCGTGAGCGGTCTTGACAGAGAGGATGTCTCTCTTAACTCCTTTACTACCGTTGTTGATGCAGGCAAATGCCGTATGTATATGAAAAACTTCGGTGAGTTTTTCAACAATCAGGTTGAAAATGCAGGCACTATCATCCTCAGCCACACCGACGGAATGGATGAAGCCAAGCTGTCTGCCGCCGTTGAGCTGCTTCGTCAGCACAACGCCACCGCCACCGTTGTTACTACCCCCTGGGGTCAGCTTGACGGCAGCGTGATTTTGGCAGCAATGGAGGAAAAGCACACTCTTGAGGATGAGCTTCATCACCTTAAGGAAGAGGCCCACCACCATCACCACCACGAGCACGAGCATCATCACCACGACGAGCATTGCGACTGCGGCTGCCACGAGCACGAGCATCATCACCACGACGACGAGCATCACCACCATGCCGACGAGGTGTTTGCCAGCTGGGGCGTAGAAACCGCCGCAAAATTCACCCCCGAGTTCATCACCGATGCTCTTAATCAGCTTGGGGATGAATCTTTTGGCACAGTTTTGCGTGCAAAGGGCATTGTGGCAGGCAAGGACGGTCAATGGATTTACTTTGACTACGTACCCGGCGAGCCCGATGTGAGAGTGGGCAAAGCAGCCGTTATCGGCCGCCTGTGCGTAATCGGTTCAGCTATAAATGAAGAAAAATTAAAGGCGCTGTTCGGTGTCTGAGGTGTAATATTATGGATATTCCCGTATATTTGTTTACCGGTTTTTTAGAGGCAGGTAAAACCAAGTTTATACAAGAAACCCTGCAGGATAAACGCTTCAACAAAGGGGAGTCAACCACCCTTCTTTTGTGCGAAGAGGGCATTGAGGAATATGACCCCACCCTGTTCAGCGGCAAAAACGTCCATCTGCATATCATTGAAGAGGAGCAATGGATTACTCCCGACCGCTTGGCCGCGATACAAAAGCGTGACGGAAGCGAGCGGGTTATAGTTGAATATAACGGAATGTGGCAGCTTAACAGCTTGTTTTCAAATCTTCCCCCCAACTGGCAGGTGGCACAAGAGATGCTTTTTGCTGATGCGGGCAGCTTTATAAATTACAACGCGAATATGCGTTCTCTTGTTGTGGACAAGCTGCAATCCTGCGACCTGGTTATTTTTAACCGTTGCCCCAACGGGGTAGATAAGATGGCGCTGCACAAGATTGTGCGAGGCGTCAGCCGCCGTGCTGATATTGCCTATGATTATCTTGATGGCACCACCGAATATGACGATATTGAGGATCCTCTGCCCTTTGACATTAACGCTCCCGTTATCGAGATAGCCGACAGCGACTATGCCTTGTGGTATCGCGATTTTATGGAAGAGCCAAAAAAATACATCGGCAAAAAGGTGCAGTTTAAGGGTATAATTGCTTGCGACGGCAAGCTGCCAAAGGATACCTTTGTTATCGGCAGGCATATAATGACCTGCTGTGCCGACGATATTCAATACGGCGGCGTAATCGCCCTGTGGAAAAACGCCCACACCCTTTCATCACGGGATTGGGCAACGGTTACCGCCAAGGTTGCCTTTGAGCATAACAAGGCCTATCGCGGCAAGGGCCCCGTGCTTTATATCGAGCAGCTTGAGGGCACAACGCCTCCCGAGCAACAAGTAGCCACATTTTATTGATTTGCTATTGATTTTTCAATCAATATGTTGTATAATCTTACCGTAATAAAAGCTCGATAATTCGGGCAAGTTATAGATAAAAAGGAGTATGTGTTATGTTAGTTTCAGCAAAAGAAATGCTTAACAAAGCAAAGGCAGGTCACTACGCAGTTGGCCAGTTCAACATCAACAACCTTGAATGGACCAAGGCAATCCTGCTCACCGCCCAAGAGCTTCAGAGCCCTGTTATTCTCGGTGTGTCCGAGGGCGCAGGTAAATATATGTGCGGTTACACCACCATCGTTGGTATGGTTAACGGCATGATTAACGAGCTTGGCATTACCGTTCCCGTTGCTCTGCACCTTGACCACGGCAGCTACGAAGGCGCCAAAAAGTGCATCGAGGCCGGCTTCTCATCCGTAATGTTCGACGGCTCTCACTATCCCATCGAAGAAAACATCGCAAAAACTCGCGAGCTGGTTGAGCTTACCGGCAAGCTTGGTCTCTCTCTTGAGGCAGAGGTTGGCGCTATCGGCGGCGAAGAAGACGGCGTTGTTGGCAACGGCGAGGTTGCAGACCCCGAAGAGTGCAAGATGATTGCCGATTTGGGTGTAACCATGCTTGCAGCAGGCATCGGCAACATCCACGGCAAATATCCCGCAAACTGGGCAGGCCTTTCTTTCGATACTCTTGATGCCATTCAGCAGCTTACCGGCGATATGCCTCTCGTTCTTCACGGCGGCACCGGCATCCCTGCCGATATGATCAAAAAGGCAATCTCTCTTGGCGTTTCCAAGATCAACGTTAACACCGAGTGCCAGTTGGCATTTGCCGCTGCTACCCGTCAGTATATTGAAGAGGGTAAAGATCAGTCAGGCAAGGGCTTCGACCCCAGAAAGCTTCTTGCTCCCGGCTTTGAAGCTATCAAGGCCACCGTTAAAGAAAAGATGGAGCTCTTCGGCTCAATCGGCAAGGCTTAAGATTAATAAAGTAAAAGAAGGCTTCTTCATTATGAAGGGCCTTCTTTTTTATACATTCTTTAAAAAATGGTATTGCTATTATTCGAGATTTGGAATATAATCATAACTAGAAGGAGTGATTGGTGATGTTGGCATTTATGACCGCAAATGAAGCGGCAGAAAAATGGAAAATATCGCATCGAAGAGTGTTAACTCTTTGTAAGGAAAATCGAATCGCAGATGTCGCAATGCTTGGAAATATGTGGATTATACCTATTACCGCTGAAAAACCGAGTGACGCAAGAAGCACGCGATACAATAAAATCGAAGAAAAAGCTGTTAAACCTTTCTTGAAATGGGCAGGCGGCAAAAGTCAACTCCTTAAAGAAATAGAACACTATTATCCCTTCGAAGATGGTCGTATCACAAAATACGCAGAACCCTTTGTTGGTGGCGGTGCGGTTTTGTTTGATGTTCTTAGCAAGTATGATTTAGAAGAAGTGTACGTTGGTGACATTAGCGCAGAACTTATAAACACCTATATAACTATACGTGATAATGTTGATGCTTTGATAGAAATTCTTAATACAATGCAGGCTGACTTTTTGTCGATAGATACTGATAAACGCAAAGCATATTATGTAAAAAAGCGTGATCTTTTTAATACACTAAAAATCGGCGATAACGAGAATTCCAATATCGAAAAAGCAGCATTAATGATTTTTCTTAATAAAACTTGTTTTAACGGACTTTACCGTGTGAACAAAAAAGGACATTTCAACGTACCTATGGGTGCATATAAAAAACCCTTGATTTGTGACGAAGAAAACCTTAGAGCGGTATCGGAGAAATTGCAGAAAGTTACTATCGTTTGCGGTGATTATAGAGAAGCGGCAAGTTTTATTGACAAAAACACATTTGTATATTTTGACCCGCCGTACAGACCGCTTACCGATACAGCGAGTTTTACCGCATATACCGAGAATTTGTTTAACGATGAAGAACAAATTGAACTTGCACGTTTTGTTGATGAAATGCACAAAAAAGGAGCTAGAATTGTAATAAGTAATTCAGATCCTAAAAACACAAATGCTGAAGATGATTTCTTTGATGATATTTACGCAGCCCACAAAATTAAAAGAGTAGAAGCAACTAGAATGATTAACAGCAACAGTAAAGCACGAGGTAAAATTAAAGAATTACTTATCAGCAATTTTTAAGGAGGTACACCCGTGAGAGATTTTAATACCTGGTTAGCCGGATTTCGTGATAGTATTGCCGACTATGGTTACTACATAGATTTTGAAAAAGTTCACAAAAATGTGGATGGTATTAAGGTTGAGCTTAATATTTTAAATTCGCTCATTGGCTCTAAAAATATTGAGGAAGATTTTGAGAAATTGTTGAGAAAATATCCTGATGTTATAAAATGCATTCCGCTGCTTTTGGCCGTTAGAGCAAATGAAATATATTGTCAAGATGAAAATGGCGGACATTTGTTCCAGTTCGATTTTGGAAAGTATCCACCAAACAGCCATGTCCATTATGAAAAATATAAATATTTTATGCGCGAAACAGGTTTGTTTGATCTGTTAGAAAACCATATAGTAAACAATTTGGTTGATTACGCAACCGGTGTAGAAACAGGTCTTGATTCTAACGGTAGAAAAAATCGCGGCGGACATTTGATGGAAGATTTGGTTGAAAGCTTTATTCAAAAGGCAGGATTTGTCAAAGATAAATCATATTTTAAAGAAATGAAAATAAAAGATATAGAAAAGAAGTTCAACATTGATTTATCAGCAATTTCTAATAAAGGAAAAACTGTAAAACGTTTTGATTTTGTGATTAAAACCGAGCACTGCATTTACGGGATAGAAACAAATTTCTATGCAAGCAGCGGTTCAAAACTGAATGAAACTGCACGTAGCTATAAACAGATTGCGCAAGAAGCTCAGAACATTGATGGCTTTACTTTCGTTTGGTTTACCGATGGCAATGGATGGACAGATGCTCGACACAATCTTGAGGAAACCTTTGATGTTATGGAGCATCTATACAATATTAAAGACTTAGAAAACGGCGTAATCAGCGAGGTTTTTAAATAATGCCTAAAAAAACAACCAAATGGGAGCCGGAAGATTTTGAGTTAGAAATGACTACACATTGGTCTTTTCCAAAACGAGGAGATTGGGCTACCCACGATGCTAAATGGCGTGGTAATTGGTCTCCATATATTCCTCGTAACATTCTGCTCCGATATTCAAAGGAAAACGACTTAGTACTTGACCAGTTTGCAGGTGGTGGCACAACGCTAGTAGAAGCAAAGCTGCTTAACCGGAATATCATCGGTGTAGATGTAAATGATGTTGCCCTTGCCCGTTGTAGAGAAAAAATAGATTTTGAACACGAGGGTGCAAATGGTACGGTGTATGTTCATAAAGGTGATGCACGAAACCTTGACTTTATCCCGGATGACAGCATCGATCTTATTTGCACTCATCCACCGTATGCGGATATTATTCAATACAGCGAGGATATACCTGAAGATTTATCTTTACTTAAAGTTAAGGATTTCCTTGAGGAAATGAAAAAGGTTGCATCAGAAAGTTGCCGTGTTCTAAAGAAAGACAAGTTCTGCGCTGTGCTTATGGGTGACACACGCCAAAAAGGACATATGGTACCAATGTCTTTTGATGTTATGAGAATCTTTGAAGATGCAGGATTTAAACTTAAAGAACTGATTATTAAAGAACAACACAACTGTAAGGCAACAGGCTATTGGAAAACCAATAGCGTAAAATACAACTTCTTATTAATCGCACACGAGTATTTGTTTGTGTTTAAAAAGCAATAAACTCAGAGGTTTAATAATAATAGGAGCATAAAATGCACATTCCAAAAAGCGACACCCTGGGGCTCGAAATAGTCACCTTCGAGCAGGCCCTTCTTCAGTCGGATGCGACCGAGCTTGAAAGCTACGACCACGCCAAGTGGCTATACGTGCCCAACCGATATGGCGAATACCGATACATATTAGGCACGCGGGGCAGCAACCCCCTTATTTGCGTGGGCATAAACCCATCCACCGCCGCCCCCGACGATTTGGATAACACCCTTAAGTCGGTGGCCAGAATTGCCGCCGCCAACGGCTATGACAGCTGGATAATGTTTAACGTTTACGCACAGCGGGCCACCAACCCCGACGATATGGACGGTCAGCTTAACGCCCAACTGCACGCCCAAAATATGGCGGCTTTTAACTATATTCTTGACCTTTACAGCGAGGGCAACACCCCTTCTATATGGGCGGCGTGGGGCACAATAATCACCAAGCGTCCCTATCTTGCCGATTGTGTGCGAGATATGATTGCCGCAGGCAAAAAGCGGTCGGCCAGGTGGCTGTGCGCAGGCAAGGTGTCAAAGGCGGGGCACCCTCATCATCCCTTGTATCTTAAAAAGGATGAAAAAACTGCCGATTTTGATATTGAAAAATATCTTGATAACTTGTGAAAAGGTAAAACTTAAACATAAAAATTCATAAAAAGTTAATATTGGTTTTAAATTAAGGGATTATTATTACAATACAGGGCGACCGGGTGAAGATGGTTCCTCTATTGTTTTTTCGGCAGCAACGCCGCAATTGCTGTTGTTTTTTCAATCTTCTCCTCAATTTTACCTTCCTTAACCCACTCGGCCGTTCTGACCAATAAAAAAGCACCCCACAGAGCACTGCTCTGTGGGGTTTTCGTTTTGTTTTGTGTTAGCGGGCTATTTCCAATTTATATGAGCCGGCTCGTTCCAATCATAAAGGGTAAGAATGCCGTCAACGTCGTACTCAATAAAAAATGATTTTTTGTCGTTAAACAAATACATATCGCTGTCGCTGCCCGTGCTGGCAAGGTAAAGCAAATTGCCCGACGGAGTAACGGTAACGCTAACAACCTCTTTTTCAATGGTGGCAATGGTTTTGCCGTCGGTCACCTTAAGGGTGCCCATATTTTTTTCGTTAACGTAGTTGGTGTAAAAAACGAATGTGCCGTTTTTCTCATTAACAAAGCAATTGGCGGTGGATGCGTTTTTGGCAACAAGCTGACCGTCTATTAAAAGGTTGCCCGACTTGTAACCGCTATCTAAGGCTTTAAAATATATGGGCTTCGAGTCGGATGTCAGCATCAAAAACTCTTCGTAAACGCTTGAATCAATTTCCTTGTCCACGCCCACCTTAGAGCCGTTAACCTTTACGTGGTGCAGGGCCGCGCGGCTGTATTTTACCGATATATAATAGATGTTTTTGCCCTGGTCGTCTATCGCAAAGGTGGCTTTTTTAGAGTTGTTGGCAGAATATTTATCATCCTCAACCACGTAAAAATATGTGGGTTCCGTGTCTGCTATTTCTTCCAAAATCATCTCTTTTGCGAGCTCTAAATTTTTGAGTTTTGAAAGCCCGATTTTCAACGAGTTGTTGTAATCCACGGCCTTAATAGCCAAAACGGGGCTTTCCTCCGCAACAACGGGTGTATATGAGTTGTCAACGTTGTTAATTACGGTTTCGGCTTCGTGTCCGTCGTAAAAAAACAGTCCGGTTGTACGAATTTCCAAGGGGCTTTCCGTCAGCTGGGTGTATAAAGAGCTGGGTTTTGAAAGATGGGTATCGTCCACAATAAAGTCGGCAGCATCAATTTGGGCGTCGTAGGTTTTGTAATAATACACCTCGCCCGTTTTATAGCCCTTTATAATCTGAACTACACCTTTGTCAATTTTCACCGCCTTTTTGCCCTTTTCTTTTACAAAAAGCTCGCGGTCTACAATATAATAAAGAAAGCCGAAATCGTCACAGCAAAAATATGAGCTTACGTCCTCCGACAGCAACTCTTCTTTGCCGTTGGTTCGCAAATAAAGATCGCCGTGGGAGGTAATAAACAGCAGGTTGTTACCCTCGTCGTCAATTTTAAAGGAGCTTACGTTGTAAGCGGTTCGCACCCTCTCTTTCAGGTTGTGAACGTATAAATCGCCGTCATCGGTTAAATAATATAGCTTTTTGCCGCCGTTTACAAGGCGGTATTGTGCCACGTCGTCGTCAATTTTAACCGTTTCGCCCTTGCTTTTGCCCAGCTCGCGATAGCACAGCTTAAAATACTCGGTGCCGTCGGTTTCAATGGGGAAGAAGATATATTTGCCGTCTTTGCTTACGCGGGTTGCCGTTGCAACCCTTGACGTAGAAATTTTGCCTATACCCCACAGCTCGTCGGTTACAAGTTGGTGGTCGGCTTTGGGCTTTTCGGCAAAATGAAGCTCGCCGTCTTGAATATAAAGCAGACCTGAGCTTTGCCCCTTAAACACAAACAAAAACAGGCAGCAGGCAACAATGGCGCCCACAATCAAAAGGGCAAGGGCAGGCAAAATTATACGATTTTTGAAAAAAACGGGCTTTGCTTTCTTTTTGTATTGGTTACCGTCGGTCACTTAAATTCTTCCTTTCGGGTGGTTTTATATAATTTTATCACAATAAAACAATATTGGCAACAAAAAACCGTGGCACGAAAATTCGCACCACGGTTTAATAATTTAATTAATAGCTGAAACGGTAGCCGTAAGAGGTTTCACGAACGGGGATAATGCCCGTAACGTCTTCGTCAATCTTTACAAGCTTTTTGCCGTTAAACATTACAAGGTCACCACTGCTGCTGTTTGAGCTGTACTCTACAATGCAAAGCAGCTCGCCGCCGGGCAGCATATATGAAGAGCGAACCTCTTCAGCAACAACGGTGGGCTTTTTGCCGCTCCAAACCTTGACGGTGTATTCGCCGTCGTCGTGATCGGTGCCGTAATAAACCTTGCCGTCTTCGTTTACCTTAACGCCCAAGGAAGAAGATACGTCGTAATCTACAATCTCGCCGTCGCAGTAGAGGTCGCCCTCGCCGTCCTTAACGTCTTTGAAGTAGTAGACTTTGCCGTCCTCACCAATGGCAGAAACGGAGTTTATCTTTTTATCAACCTTTTTAGCTTCGCCAAGCTTTGAGCCCTTAAGGGTTGCCTTGTAAAGGATGTACTTGTTATCGTCGTCGGTTTCGGTATAAAGAACGGTTTTGCCGTCTTCGGTAACGGATACACCGCTTATCTCGTCAGAGTCAAACTTAACAAGGTCGGTCTTAACAACAAGGCGCTTAACGGTTGAGCCGCTTAATGCGGTTTTAATTTTGTTGGTAATATCGTTTAAGCTGTAAATATCAGAAAGGTTAACGGTTTCAACGTCTTCACCCTTTTTGTACTCGTTGATAATCATAATGGGTGTTTCGGTTGAGGTTGAGCTGGTACTTGCCAGGTTGCCGGCAACCTTCTTTTCTTCCTTGCCGTTGAAGAAGTAAAGGGTGTAAGAGGTAATTTCTACGGTTGCATCGTCAAGCTCTTCACGCAACCGGTCGCGGTCTTCCTTTTCTTCATAGGCGTCGATGTTGTCGTAATAGTTGTCAACGTCTTCGCAATACTGCTCGTAAGCTTCCAACCATTCCTCGTAGGTAATGTAATCCAAAGAAGAGGGATACTCGGGATAGACGGGCTCTTCCATTGCGGCGTCTGACTCTTTCATATCGTCGTTAACGTAGTCAGAAACGCTAACCTCTTTGTTATCCTTCTTATAATAGTAGATTTCGCCCGACTCAAAATAGCCGGCTACTGAAAATACGTTTTTAGCAATCTTTTCGCGATCTTTTTTAACGGAGCGCTTGTAAAGAGAGCCGTCTTTGATGTAGAAAACGGTGGTGCCGCTTTTGTCCATACCAACGAAAGAAGAGATTTCGCCGTCAAGCTTAACCTTATCTTTGTTGCCGTTGATGTAGTAAAGGCGCTGTTCATCGTCTATAAAGTAAATATGCTTGCCGTCCTCGGTGGCATCAAAGTAGGTGATGTTTTTGGCAATACGGTTCTTTTCTTTAAGGGTGTGCCTGTAAAGCTCGTTATCGCTGTTTGTGTAAATAACGTTGTTGCCCTTGGTTACTATGTAAGAGGTAACGTCAGAGTCGATGCGCTGGGGCTCGGCGTTGGGCTTTTTAACGTTGCGATAGTAAAGACTAAAGCCACTGTCGCCACTGTCAACACGGTCGGTGTAGAAAAGAGTTTTGCCGTCTTCAGACAAAACGGTGAAAAGAGCGGCAGAGGTGGTTGAAATGGTGCCGTCGTCCATAAGGTCTTCGGTAACTTCAACGGGATTAATTTTAGAGGTGTAGGTAAACTGCATCTCTTCATCCTTAAAGTAAAGAACGTAGCCGGGGGTTTTGCCGTTGCCGGCAAAAATAGTAATAACGATAACTATGGCAGTAAGCAAGGCAAGTGCGCCGCCGCCAATAGCAAGCAGCTTTTTGTTTTTAAGCAAGGCGCCCAAATTAAACTTCTTTGCTTCGGGAGCAGGAGCTGCCTCAACTACGGGAGTTGCTTCGACTACGGGGGCTACCTCGACTACGGGTGCTGCCTCAACTACGGGCTCGGCGACAGCAACGGGAGCAGGAGCTGCCTCAACAACGGGTGCAGGAGCGGGCTCAACAACGGGTGCAGGAGCGGGCTCGGCAACGGGGATTGCCATGGGTGCAGCAACCGACTGACCGCAACCGTCGCAAAACTTGGCTCCGTCAGGCAGCTGCTTGCCGCAACTTTTACAATAACTCATTTTTATTCCTCCTAAAATGCAAATGTTTGCATTAAATAACCGATGTGGTGGGAGTGCAAGGGCGACCCTTTTTTAAGCGGTCGACGGTGCTTTCAATAATGCCTCTGTAATTTTTAAGGGTGGTGCGGCACCAGGTATGGCCCGTGCGGCACACCTCGTCAAGCTGTTGCAGGGTAACCAGCTTGGCCTCGGCCACCTCTTCCTGCTGAAGAGATAACCGAAGGGTATCAACCTCGGTTATAAGCATATAGGTGTCTACCAATCGGTGGTCAAGCATAGAGCTGCCCAAAAGCACAAGCTGATCGGGCTCAACAGTCAAACCCAGCTCTTCCTGCAATTCTCTTACCGCGCCTTGCCGACTTTGCTCGCCCGCCAAAACAGAGCCGCTGGTAAACTCCCAATAATTGGGGCAGTTGCGCTTTTTAGGTGAGCGGCGGTCGATAAGCAGACGGCCGTCGGTGTTTATAACAACGATGTCTACCACCAAATGAAACTCGCCTGCTTTAAGGGGTGCACCTCTTTTGTGGGTTTTACCCATAAGCCGACGGTCTTGGTCAAAAACATCCCAATACTCAGCCAAAACAATCATTCCTTCACAAGGGGTTGTAATTATTCTATCACCTATTGTTAGCAGTTGCAACTTATTATAGGGCAGTTTTTGAGGTTTTTTAGGTAAAACACCTATTTTTTTGCCAAAAAAAGAAAAAGCGTTGCTCTTTTTAAGGTTTTGTGCTAATATGTGCAAGTGTTTTAGTGTGTGTAATTTTAACTTTGGTTAAAAGGATGTTGATTATGGAGAAGATTAAACCAATGCTGTTTACCGCCTTAAAGGGGTATAACGGCAAAAGCTTTGTTAAAGATTTGGTTGCAGGCGTAATTGTGGCTATTGTAGCTCTGCCCTTGTCTATCGCATTGGCGCTGGCATCGGGGGTTGGCCCCGAAGAGGGCCTTTACACCGCCATTATAGCCGGCTTTTTAATTTCATTGCTCAGCGGCAGCCGGGTGCAGATAGCAGGCCCCACCGCCGCCTTTGCCACCACCGTAGCAGGCATAGTTGCCCTTAAAGGTATGGAGGGGCTTATGCTTGCCACCGTTATGGCAGGCGTTATACTTATAATAATGGGCTTGTGCCGTTTGGGCAGTCTTATTAAGTATATACCCAATTCAATCACCGTCGGCTTTACCGCAGGCATAGCCCTGACGATAGTTATCGGTCAGCTAAAGGATTTTTGCGGCGTTGCCTATCCAAAGGGGATGTCGCCTATCGAAACCCCCGAAAAGATAATGGCCTTTGCCGAGGGCCTTGCCAGCTTTAATTGGGGCGCATTTTTAGTGGGTGCCGTCAGCTTGGCGGTGCTTATTGTGTGGCCCAAGATAAGCAAAACCATTCCTGCATCTCTTATTGCCGTATTGGTGGGTGTTGCCATGGTTGCCCTTATAGATATGCCCGTTAATACCATTGGCAGTCTTTATACGGTAAGCAACGCCTTGCCCACCTTCCATATGCCCAATTTTGAGTTAAGTGCCGTTGTGGCTCTTATACCCGATGCCATTGCCATTGCCATTTTGGCCTCTGTTGAGTCGCTGCTTTCTTGCGTGGTGGCCGACGGAATGATAAAGGATAAGCACCGTTCAAACACCGAGCTTATTGCCCAAGGTGTTGGCAACATCGGCTCGGCCCTTTTTGGCGGAATTCCTGCCACGGGCGCCATTGCCCGCACCGCCGCCAATATTAAAAGCGGCGGCCGTACCCCCATAGCGGGTATGATTCACGCGGTGGTTTTGCTTGTTATATTGGTGGTGCTTATGCCCTATGCCGAAATGATACCCATGCCCACCATTGCCGCCGTGCTCTTTATGGTTGCATATAATATGAGCGGCTGGCGCGAGGTAGCCCACGTAGCCAAGCACGAGCCCAAAACCGATCTTTTGGTGCTTGTGCTCACCTTTATACTTACCGTAATTTTTGATTTGGTGGTTGCTATTGCCGTTGGTCTGGTGCTTCACTACGCCATTGTGCTTGTTAAAAAGCTGATAGAAAAACGCAAAACCCAACAATAACAAAACATACCGCCGAGATTGCCTCGGCGGTTAATTTTCAACCCATCGTGACAAAGGTTATATAAACACTTGATTTTCGTTCACAAAAGCGCTAAAATATAGTTACAAACTGAAAAGGATGTTTTTGACAGGTACGGAGGTCAAACTGGCCGTTTTGCTGCCCCTGCCGGAACGCCATATGCAATGCGCTCTTTGGAACCGGGTACAGATTTGAAAAGCGAATACCATGTGTATATAGTATAAAAAAGTTTTGATGCACAAGTAGGTTATACTGCCCCTTGGTTTTGCCAAACCGGCGGTGGTATACAGTATTATTTTGATCACTCAATACAATACTATATTGATAATAAATATATATCCGTTGTGGAATAGTTTATAGAAAGGATGAAATGCTATGTTGTCGTATTTTGAACTAAGAAATAAAATATACAACTATCTGGATATATTGAGCATTCCGCGCACTTGTTTTGATAGAATGTGGTTTGAGTTTAAATATGATGTTACCGAAACAGATGCAACAATCTGGTATCACGAGCCCGGAAGAGACAGTACCAATATTGTTTGCCGTTCAAAAAAAGAAGATGAAATTGTTTATGAAGTGTTGAAAATTATTATAAGCGAACAATCCTATAACTATGCAGCCAAAAATAGGACATTCGGACAAGATTATAGGCGAGTTGCCTTTTCGCTCCAATTGGAATGGTTTAATAAAATTAGTGCCGATTTTTACGAACGTAGGGCAACTGAGATTGAAAAAATATTAATAGAAAGCCCGTATGATGATTAAGGATATAAAGAAACAGTAAAAACCGTGCACCAAAGACAGAGCACAATTCCCCGTCTTGACCAACCCCAACAATAACGTTAACCCCGCCGGGCTTATGCCGGATACGAAAGAAGAAATTACACTTACATACGACCAAGCTTGCGCTATCAGCAACGCATATACTGATCATATTTTACTTATGAAAACTTTAGAAGGATACGATGGAGTTGTTGAGTATGAAAATTAAGGTTTTTGCTTTAGTTGTACTTCTTGCGCTTTTGTGTTGCGGATGTTCAACAG
>JAZQSG010000267.1:0-5705 GCA_045630025.1 Acutalibacteraceae bacterium | reverse complement strand
CCCGCAAGGGCGGCCTCAAGTTCTAATTAAGGGAGGAGAATACTTTTGGCTACTAAATTTGACGCATCAACTGCAGATATTCAAGAGCGTATGGTTGCGCTCAACCGTGTTAGCAAAACCGTTAAGGGCGGTCGTATCATGAAGTTCACCGCACTTATGGTTGTTGGCGATGGCAATGGCCACGTTGGCTTCGGTTTGGGCAAAGCCCGCGAAGTACCCGATGCAATCCGCAAGGGTATTGAGGACGCAAAGAAAAATATGATAACTGTTTCTCTTAAGGGAACCACTATCCCTCACGAGATTTTGGGTGAGTTTGACGCTGCTCGCGTACTTCTTAAGCCCGCTGCTCCCGGTACCGGTGTTATCGCCGGCGGTGCTGTTCGTGCCGTTTTGGAGCTTGTTGGTATTAAGGATATCCGTACCAAGGCACTTCGTTCAAACAATCCTTGCAACGTTGTCAGAGCTACCATTGACGGTTTGGCCAAGTTGCGCTCAGCTGAAGAAGTTGCAGCCATCCGCGGCAAGTCTGTCAAGGATATCTTAGGTTAAGGAGGAGCAGCATTATGTCAGCAAAAAAATCGGCTGCCAGCCTTAAAATTACTTTGGTTAAGAGTCTTATCGGCTCTAAGAAAGACCAAATCGCAACTGCTGAAGCTTTGGGCCTTCGCAAAATCGGTGACGTTACCGTTCAACCCGATAATGCACAAACCCAGGGCAAGGTTAAAAAGATCGGTCACTTGATCGATGTTACTAACGCTTAATAGGGAGGTGCAATCTAATGAAACTGCACGAGCTTACAGCTAATCCCGGTTCAAATACCGAGCGCAAGCGTATCGGTCGCGGCCATGGTTCCGGCTGGGGTAAAACCTCAGGTAAGGGACATAAGGGTCAAAAGGCACGTTCAGGCGGCGGCGTACGCCCCGGCTTTGAAGGTGGCCAGATGCCCCTGCAACGTCGTCTGCCCAAGAGAGGCTTTAACAACATCTTCGCCGACAAGCCCGTTGCTATCAACATTGCAGATCTTGCAAAGTTTGAAGACGGTGCTGTAGTCGATCTTACTGCTCTTGTTGAAAAGGGCATCATCAAAAAGTCGGTTGATAAGGTTAAGGTTCTCGGTAACGGCGAACTTTCTGTAAAACTCACCGTGAAACTGACCGCTTTCTCAGAAACTGCAAAGCAGAAGATTGAGGCGGCCGGCGGAAAGGTCGAGGTGATCTAAGTGTTAGACGTACTTAAGAATGCTTGGAAAGTAATTGAAATCAGAAAAAAGATATTCTATACCTTGCTGATTCTTTTGGTTTTCCGTGTTGGCGCTGTTATCCCTGTTCCCTTTGTTAACTTGGATGCACTTGCATTAACAATGCAGAACACTCAGGGCGTTAACGAATTCTTCAGCTATATCTCTGCACTGACCGGCGCAGGCCTTGAAAACGGAGCAATCTTCTCAATGTCGGTTACTCCTTACATCAACGCTTCAATTATTATGCAGCTTCTTTCAGTTGCATTCCCCTTCCTTGAGCGTATCGCTAAAGAGGGTGAAGAAGGCCGCAAGAAGATTGCAAAATATACCCGTTTCGCAACCGTTATTCTCGGTTTGATTCAGGGTACTGCCTATTTCTTCTTCCTTAAAGGAAGCGGACTTGTACAAGCCAAAACCACCTTTGAATACATCTTCACCGGTGTAGTTATCGTTCTTTGCTTTACCGCCGGTTCAGCCATTATGATGTGGCTCGGTGAACGCATCGACGAAAAGGGTATCGGCAACGGCATCTCTATGTTGCTCTTTGCTGGTATTATCTCTCGTTTCCCCAGCGCAATCGCATCACTTTGGGGTCAACTCGTTGAAGGCAAATATCTTGAGACCATTCTCATCGTATTGATCTTCTTCATCATCATCGGCTTTATCGTTTGGATGACTGGTGCTGAGCGTCAGATTCCCGTTCAGTATGCAAAGCGCGTTGTAGGACGCAAGATGTATGGCGGCCAGAACTCACATATTCCCGTTCAGGTTAATATGTCTGGTGTTATGCCTATCATCTTTGCCAGCTCATTCCTTGCAATTCCTCAGATGGTTTGTGGATTTATGGGCTATCAGAGAGCCGACCATTGGCTTTACAAGATTTGCGCAGTGTTCACCATGCAAGGTGTATTTTACGCACTTATCTATCTCGCAATGATTATCGGATTTGCTTACTTCTACGTACAAATTCAGTACAATCCTGTTGAGATGGCAAACAATTTGCGTAAAAACAGCGGTGCTATCCCCGGCATCCGTGCCGGCAAGCCCACTGCCGATTATCTTAAAAAGATTATGTCTCGAATCACACTTATTGGCGCCATCTTCCTTGGTGCGTTGGCAGTTCTGCCTATCGCAGTAAGCGGCGTGACCAACATTAATGTTACCCTCGGTGGTACCTCAGTTCTTATCGTAGTCGGTGTTGCACTTGATACCGTAAGAACCCTTGAGTCACAGCTTATGATGCGCCACTATAAGGGATTCCTTGACTAATGCAAGAACAAGCGTGTGCGCGGTTAATTCTGCGCACGCGCATACCTGCTGATTAGAAGGAGCAACAAAATGAACCTTATTTTACTTGGCGCCCCCGGTGCAGGCAAGGGAACTCAAGCAGAGATTATCTGCGAAAAGTTTTCCATTCCTTCAATCTCTACCGGCAACATTATCCGCGAGGCGGTTAAGAACGGCACAGAGATGGGCGTAAAAGCAAAATCCTATATGGATTCGGGCGAGCTTGTTCCCGATGCCGTTGTAATCGGCATCATCAAGGAGCGTCTTGCAAAGGATGACTGCCAAAACGGCTTCATTCTTGACGGTTTCCCCCGCACCATTCCTCAGGCCGAAGCACTCGATCAGATGGGCGTTGTTATTGACCGCGTTGTTTCTATCGAGGTTCCCGATGAAAAGATTGCCGCCAGAATGTCAGGCCGTCGCGTCTGTGCACAGTGTGGCGCAAGCTATCACCTGGAATATAAGAAGCCCGCTAAGGATGGCATCTGCGATGCTTGCAGCGGTCAGCTTATTCAGCGCAAGGATGATGCTCCCGAAACCGTTATTGAGCGTCTTCGTGTTTACCACGAGCAGACCGAGCCCCTTAAGGATTATTACGAAAAAGCAGGCAAGCTAAGACTTGTTGAAGGCCAAGAGCAGGTTGCAGATACAACTGCACTTACCCTTGCTGCTTTGCAGGATTAAAATCTCCAACGTGTACCGCATACACACAAGCAAATTCAAAATGCGGAGAAATGGTGATAAACATGATCGTGCTCAAGACTACACGCGAACTAACCCTTATGCGTGAAGCCTGCAGAATCTCTGCAGGAGCACTCCGTGCAGCAGGTGCGGCAGTACAGCCGGGTATTACCACAGCTGAGATTGATAAAATCGCTTACGATTATATTATTTCTCAAGGTGCTAAACCTAACTTCCTTAATTATGAGGGGTACCCTGCAACGGCATGTATATCTATAAATGACGAGGTAATTCACGGCATACCAAGCAAAAAGCGCGTAATCAAAGCAGGCGATATCGTCAGCATTGATTTGGGTGCAGCAATAGAAGGATATAACGGCGACAATGCCGCCACCTTTGCTTGCGGTGAAATATCAAGCGAGGCACAACGCCTTATTGATGTCACCAGAGAATCTCTTTATGAGGGAATTAAAGCAGCAAAAAACGGCAATCGCGTCGGTGATATCGGCTTTGCTGTGCAACAGTATGTCGAGGCGCGCGGTTACTCGGTGGTTCGCGAATTTGTGGGCCACGGCGTAGGCGCGAGCCTTCATGAAGCGCCTGAAGTTCCCAATTATGGGAGACCGGGGCGAGGCGTACGTCTTGTACCGGGAATGACCATCGCCATTGAGCCGATGATAAATTTAGGACAGCCGCAGATTAATGTTATGCCCGACGGTTGGACAGTCAAAACAGCCGACGGCAAGCTTTCCGCTCACTTTGAACACACCATCGCAATCACCGCCGATGGGCCCGTTATCATGACTGAATGTTGACGGGAGGTATCTAAGTGTCCATTGAGAGAGGTCAGGTGGTTATCTGCCTTAAGGGCAGAGACACGGGTAAGTTAGCTGTGGTGTTAGAGGTTTCCGACGGCGCAATAAAAGTTGCCGACGGTAAAGCAAGACCCATAGCACGCCCCAAAACAAAGAATCTAAAGCACGTTCTGGTTACAGCCCACCGGCTGAACATCGACCAAATGGCATCAGACCGATGGTTGCGTCGAGAATTAAACCGACTGCAACCCCAACACCAATAGGGAGGTTGTTTCATGTCCAAACAGGATATGATCGAGCTTGAAGGCACTGTTGTAGAAGCTCTGCCTAATGCTACATTTAAGGTAGAACTTGACAACGGACATCAAATACTCACACACATCTCGGGCAAGTTGAGAATGAATTTTATTCGTATACTTCCCGGCGATAAAGTTGTTGTTGAAATGTCACCCTATGATCTTACTAAGGGCCGCATTACTTGGCGCTCTAAGTAAGTAATCCAAAAAGCATGATTTAATTTAGGAGGTATTTACAATGAAAGTCAGACCTTCTGTCAAAAAGATTTGCGATAAGTGCAAGGTAATTAAGCGCAAGGGCCGCATCATGGTTATTTGCGAGAATCCCAAGCACAAGCAACGTCAGGGCTAATCCCTGTCACATTTTAATGGAGGTGCAACAAACACATGGCACGTATTGCTGGTGTTGACCTGCCCAGAGAAAAGCGGGTCGAAATTGGATTGACTTATATTTACGGCATTGGCCGCAAAACATCTAACGATATCCTTGCTGCTACCGGTGTTAACCCCGATACCAGAGTTAAGGATCTTACCGAAGATGATATTTCCAAATTGCGTGATTATATCGAAAAGAATCTGCAAATCGAAGGTGACCTTCGCCGCGCAGTAGCATTCGATATTAAGCGCCTTGTTGAAATTGGTTGCTATCGTGGTCTTCGCCACCGCAAGAACCTTCCCGTTCGCGGTCAGCGTTCAAAGACCAATGCACGTACCCGCAAAGGTCCCAAGAAGACCATTGCCAACAAGAAAAAGTAATATAGGAGGAAGATAGTTATGGCTACTAAAAAAGGTACCGTTTCTCGCCGTCGCCGCGAGAAGAAAAACATCGAAAAAGGCGCAGTCCATATTCAGTCTACCTTCAACAATACCATTGTTACCATCACTGATGTACAGGGAAATGCTCTTTCATGGGCATCTGCCGGTGAACTTGGTTTTAGAGGTTCCAGAAAGTCCACTCCTTTTGCAGCACAGTCTGCTGCAGAGACCGCTGCAAAAGCAGCTATGGAGCACGGACTTAAGAGCGTTGAGGTTTATGTAAAGGGCCCCGGTTCAGGTCGTGAGGCCGCTATCCGTGCTCTTCAGACCGTAGGTCTTGAGGTTACTATGATTAAAGACGTAACCCCCATTCCTCACAATGGCTGCCGTCCCCCCAAGAGACGCCGCGTATAATTATTTGGAGGTGCTTATAAATGGCTAGATATACCGGTCCGGTATGTAAACTTTGCCGCCGCGAGGGCGAGAAACTCTTCCTCAAGGGCGCAAAATGTTATTCAGAAAAGTGCCCCATGGTTGACCGCAACTTCGTTCCCGGTCAGCACGGTAAGGGCAGAAAGAAGACCTCTGAATATGGTCTTCAGCTTCGTGCGAAGCAGAAGGCACGCCGTT
>JAZQSG010000266.1:0-3898 GCA_045630025.1 Acutalibacteraceae bacterium | reverse complement strand
ACAATTAATAATAAAATACAACACTATTTGCCAAAAAATAAAAACGGCAGATAAAAATCTGCCGTCTGAATATAATCGGTGGATTAATAGTTTTCTTTTCTGATTTCGAAGAAGCTCTGGGGGTGTACGCAAACGGGGCAAACCTTAGGTGCCTTTTTGCCGATTACGATGTGACCGCAGTTATAACACTGCCAGATAACATCCTCATCGCGAGAAAAGACCAAACCGCCCTCTACGTTTTCGATAAGTTTTCTGTAGCGCTCCTCGTGAGTTTTTTCAACGGCGGCAACACGCTCAAACAAAGCGGCAATTTCATCAAATCCCTCTGCACGGGCTTCCTCTGCGAAGCCGGCGTACATGTCGGTCCATTCAAAGTTTTCACCGCTTGCAGCGTCCTGCAGGTTAACGATGGTATCAGGCATACCGCCGTGAAGCAGCTTGAACCAGATTTTAGCGTGTTCCTTTTCCTGAGATGCGGTTTCGGCAAACAGGTCGCCGATTTGAACGTAACCGTCCTTTTTCGCTTTGGATGCATAATAGTTGTACTTGGTATAGGCCTGAGATTCGCCTGCAAAAGCAGCCATCAAGTTGGCTTCGGTTTTTGAACCTTTCAATTCGGGCATTGTAAAATCCTCCTTAATATTTGTTATATTATTAGCGGCAGGGGCTGATTTTATTCAGCGCAAGCCGCAATAATTACGTCAATGGCTTCTTCAAGTATATCTTGAGGAATGTTAAGGGCGGGCAGCAAACGCAGTTTATCTTTTGCACTGAGGCAAAGAACGCCCATTTCTATACATTTGCTTAAAACCTCACCCACGGGCTTTACGGTTTTAATGCCCACCATAAGTCCCATACCGCTTACCGATTCAATGCCGTCGGCTTTGCTTAAGCGGTCAAAGATATATTTGCTTTTTTGCTTGACCTCGCTGAGCAGTGCTTCGTCAATTCGCTTAATGATGCTCACTGCGCCTGCACAGCAAACGGGGTTTCCGCCAAAGGTAGAGCCGTGGTCGCCAAATGCAAACACCTTTTCAACCTTTTCACCCAGCATAGCGGCACCAATGGGCAAACCGCCGCCAAGACCCTTTGCGGTGGTAACAATGTCGGGCTTAATACCAAAATTCATATAGCCGTAAAGCTCACCCGTGCGGCCGTTACCTGTCTGAACCTCGTCAACTATCAGCAAAATATCCTCTTTTTCGGCAATTTCCGCCAACGCCTTAACGTATTGGGGCTCAAGGGCGCAAACGCCACCCTCGCCTTGAATGCACTCAAACATAATGGCGGCAACCTTGTGCTCTTTTATAATCTGCAAAAGGGCATCTATATCGCCTGCAGGGGTGTGCACAAAGCCGTTGGTGAGGGGTTTAAACAGCTCGTGATAATGCTCTTGACCGGTTGCGGCAAGGGTAGTGAGTGTTCTGCCGTGAAAGCTGTTTAAAAGGGTAACTATGGTGTAATAGTCGTCGCCTTTTTTCTCGGCGGCGTATTTGCGGGCCGCTTTAATGGCACACTCGTTGGCCTCCGCACCCGAGTTGGCAAAAAAGACCTTTTTAAGACCCGTCTTTTCACAAAGCAGCTGAGCAAGCTCAACGCAGGGCTTGGTGTAATAAAGATTGGAGGTGTGCTGCACCAAACCAAGCTGAGCGTTAACTGCGGCCTGCCACTCTTTATCGGCAATGCCAAAGGCGGTAACACCAATACCGGTGCCCATATCAATATAGCGCTTGCCGTCGGGGGAGTACATAACCGAGCCCTCGCCCTTTTCGATTTCTACGGGAAAACGGTTATAGGTAGAAGCTATGTATTTTTTGTCGTTTATAATAACTTCACTCATTGTTTATCACCCATAACCATAGTACCGGCACCCTCGTCGGTAAGAATTTCCATCAAAATGGAGTGGGGCACGCGGCCATCCATAATAACAACGTTTTTAACGCCCTCGTGTATGGCCTCAATGCAGCAGTCGATTTTAGGAATCATACCGCCCGAGATAACACCCTCCTCCTTCAGCTTTTCAGCTTCAGAGATGGTAATATCTGCAATAAGAGTTGAGGGGTCGTCCTTATCCTTCAAAACGCCTGCAATGTCGGTCATCATAATAAGACGCTCGGCGTTAATGGCACCTGCAATATAAGCTGCGGCAGTATCGCCGTTAATGTTGTATGCATTGCCTTCTTTGTCGCAGCCCACCGTTGATACGACGGGGATGTAGCCCTTTTCAAGCAAATCGATAACGGGGGAGGCGTGAATCTTTTTAATTTCGCCAACGTAGCCCAGACGCTCGTCCTTCATGGTGGCTTCAATCAAGCGGCCGTCCATACCCGAGATACCCATGGCCTTGCCGCCCTTCATCTCAATAAGGTTTACAAGGGTCTTGTTAACCTTGCCTGCAAGCACCATTTGCACAATGTCAACCGTTTCTTTATCGGTTACACGCAAGCCGTCCACAAATTCGGGCTTTTTGCCCAGCTTGCCCATAATATCGCTTATTTCGGGGCCGCCGCCATGCACAAGCACAACCTTAACGCCAATAAGCCACAAAAGCACGATGTCTTCCATAACTTGCTGCTTCAGTTGCTCGTTAATCATAGCGTTGCCGCCATATTTAACAACAACAATTTTGCCGTTATAGCGCTTGATATAGGGCAATGCCTGAGTTAAAACTTCGGCTCTTTGTAAATTGGTAAAATCGTCAACCATTTTCAACACCTCTTAATATCAGGTACGGTAGTCACCGTTAATTTTTACGTAATCGTATGTAAGGTCGCAACCCCAGGCACAGCTTTCATACTGACCGTCACCCAAGGTAACAATAATTTCAATCTCTTTTTCAAGCAAAATTTCTTTTGCTTTTTCTTCAGAAAACTCAACGCCGGCACCATCGCGGCAAACCTCTATATCGCCTTTGGCAGAGCGGAAGAAAACGCCAACCTTGTTAACGTCAACCTTGGCACCGCTGTATCCTATTGCGCACAGCACGCGGCCCCAGTTGGCGTCGGCACCAAACATAGCGGCCTTGAGCAGACTGGAGCAAACAACGCTTTTTGCAACTGTTTTTGCAATATCCAAGGTGTCGGCACCGCTTACCTTGCACTCAAGCAGCTTGGTGGCACCCTCGCCGTCACCGGCAATAGCGCGGCAGAGCATAACGGTTGCGCTGTTAAGCGCTTTCATAAACTCGTCAAAATCAGCACCCTCTTGGGTAACCTCGTCGTTGCCTGCCATACCGTTGGCAAGCACAACAACCATATCGTTGGTTGAGGTGTCGCCGTCAATGCTAAGCATATTAAAGGTGTTGGCAATATCACCCGACAACGCCTTTTGAAGCATAGCAGGGGAGATAGCGGCGTGGGTGGTTAAAAATACAAGCATAGTTGCCATGTTGGGGTGAATCATACCGCTGCCCTTTGCAATACCGCCCAAACGGCAGGTTTTGCCGCCAAGGGTAAACTCAACTGCAACCTCTTTTTCTACCGTATCGGTGGTCATAATTGCCAAGGCGGCGTTGCTGCCACCCTCAACCGAAAGACTGTCGGCAAGCTGGGGCAGAGCGTTTGCGATGGGGGTAATATCAAGGGGTTGACCGATTACACCCGTGGATGCAACAACAACGTCCTCTGCAGAAATGTTAAGGGCCTGTGCGGTTAAAGCGCTCATTTTTTCTGCCACCTCAATGCCGTCGGCGTTGCAGGTGTTGGCGTTGCCGCTGTTGCAAACGATGGCCTGTGCGGTACCGTCGGCAATGTGCTTTTTGGTAACCGAAAGGGGAGCACCCTTAACCAAATTGGTAGTATAAACAGCGGCTGCATTTGCCTTCTTTTCGCTGAGAATAAGAGCAAGATCCATTTTTGAGCGATTTTTGCGAATACCGCAATGAACGCCGTTGGCTATA
>JAZQSG010000265.1:0-6290 GCA_045630025.1 Acutalibacteraceae bacterium | reverse complement strand
ACGAGGTAAGCGTAGAGCTTCTTCCCTCAAGAAGATCAACAACTTCAACTCCGCAAGCCTTTGCACACTTGTAAATAAATGTGAAGCTGAAATCGCTTTCGCCGTTTTCCAAAACCATATAATCCCCTAACGATACACCTGTAAGCTTTGCAAGCTCCTCCTGTGTGTATCCCTTTGCTTCGCGCAGGTCTTTAATTCTGCCTGCAACCTCTTTCAAACTGTAATCCATTTCGCTATCTCCTTTCAACTGTGAAATGTAATGGTTTACCAATTTGAATAAAACAAAAAACTCGCCCCAAAGAAACCCTTGAGACGAGTTGTTAAACCCGCGGTACCACTCAAATTACGGAAGCTTATTCCGTCACTTTCAAGCTCTAACAAGCCCTTTGCTTTTACGCAGCAATACGGAAGGAGTCTACTTGGCAAACGCCTTTCGGTCCTCCGACTCAGAAGGGATAGGTCATTGGAATGATTGGTTATTGCCTCGCACCAAACGGCAACTCTCTGAAAACTTTTTTCGTTCCGACCGTCTTCATCATAGTCGTTTTTGTGATATTCAAATGTAATAGAATTTTAGCACCCCGAAAAGAAAAAGTCAAGGGTTTTTTAAAATTAATTTTTCACTTGACAAAACAAAGGGAAAGATGTATCATTGTATTAATCAAGTAATACAGTGAGGGGCGATGAAATGAAATTTACCTTTGACAACAACACACCTATATACATTCAAATTGTGCAGCAGTTAAAATTATACATAATTTCAGGCAAAATAAGCTCGGGCGAGCGATTGCCCTCGGTGCGGGTGCTTGCCCTTGATGCAGGGGTAAACCCCAACACCATGCAAAAGGCACTGACCGAGCTTGAGGATATGGGGCTTGTTTGCACCGAGCGCACCAACGGCAAATACGTAACTGCAGACCAAGGGCTGATTGACCGCCTTAAAGACAGCTACGCCGAGGGCTTGACGGTAGATTATTTGTCTATGATGGAAAAAATCGGCATAAACGCAGCCCTTGCTGCCGATTATCTGTCTCGTTTTGGAGGAATGCAACGATGAATTTTATTGAATGTGTGGGGCTTACCAAGCACTATGGGCAAACCAAGGCCTTAAACGGCATTGACCTTTCTTTGCCCAAAGGAAAAATAATCGGCTTACTGGGCAAAAACGGCTCCGGCAAAACCACCCTTATAAAGCTTATGAACGATTTGCTCACCCCTACCTCGGGTCAGGTGCTTATAAACGGGCACCCCGTGGGGGTTGAAACTAAAAAGATTATAGCATATTTGCCCGAAAGAACCTATCTTGACCGTACAATGACCGTGCGCCAGGTGTTAGATTATTTTTGCGAATTTTACGAAGATTTTGACCGTCAAAAGGCGGTTGACCTGCTAAACGACCTTGATTTAAAGGAAGATACCCCCATCAAAAATATGAGTAAGGGCATGCAGGAAAAGGTGCAGCTTGTGCTTGTAATGAGCCGCCGCGCCCAGCTTTACATTCTTGACGAGCCCCTGGGCGGCGTTGACCCTGCCACCCGCGATTATATACTTGATACCATACTCACCAATTTTAACGAGGGCGCCAGCGTTATTATATCCACCCACCTTATAAGCGATATTGAGCGCATTCTTGATGAGGTTGTTATTATCGATAAGGGCAAAATCCTGCTTACAGGCAATGCCGACAAGCTGCGGGAAGAGGCCACCTACTCTATTGACGAGATATTCAGGAGGTTATTCCGATGCTAAAAAAACTGATAAAGCACGAGCTTTTAAAGGACGTCAAATTATTATCCATTTACTATATAATCACCATTGCGGTGGCAATAATAAGCCGCGCTCTTTCTTTTTTCGAGGGCTCATTTGTGCTTGAAATAATAGGCAAAATTTTTAACGGCGCCACTATTTCAATGATTTTTACCGTTATAATCAACAACGTTTTGCGCTTGTGGGTGCATTTTAAAGCAAACTTTTACGGTGATGAATCCTATCTGACCCACACCCTGCCCGTAAAAAGAAGCACCCTTTATTTTTCAAAAATTTGGTCGGCAATAATCACCTTAACCGGCTCATCGGCTGTTTGTGCTGCCGCGCTGGCCATAGCCCATTATTCAAAAGAAAACCTGCAAACCATAAAGCTACTGCTTGACCCAATGGCAAAAATGTATGATAGCAGCGTAATTTTTATGGTGGTTATGGTGCTGCTTTTGGTTTACGTTGAGCTGCTTAATACAATTCAGTGCGGATACGTGGGTATAATTTTGGGTCACCGCTGCAACGGTGGCAAGGTGGGTATGTCGGTGCTTATCGGCTGCGGAGTATACTGCGCCGAAAGTATACTTCTGCTTTTAGTAACCTTTTTAATGTCGCTGGTAAGCCCCGAGCTTAAAAATCTGTTTATCACCAACGGTGCTATTGAGCCCCAAACCCTAAAAACGCTTTTTTATATCGTAACCGCAGAATATTTTGTGCTTAACTTTATTTTGGTGCTTGTAAGCACAAAGCTTCTTAAAAAGGGCGTTAACGTAGATTAAGCAAATAGTCTTGCAATTGGTTAACGGTTGATGTAAAATTAAGCCGAAAGGCAGGGATTTTAATGGGCTTGGAAAAATTCAAAAGCGGTCAGCGCATATGCTTTATAGGCGACAGCATCACGGCGGCAACCTATTGGATTGCCCACGTGGCAGATTATTACGCTAACAATACCAATCAAAAGCCGCATTTTTATCCTTGCGGAATTTCGGGCGGCTCCTGCGTGAGTGCCTATGAATATTTTGACGGGCAGAGCAGCTGCTGGCAAGCCGATACCGCCGTTATTAAGCTGGGTATGAATGACGTTGGCGGCGAATTTTACGGCGAAAACGGCGTCGGCGGCGATCTTAACAAGCAAGCCGAGGTGCTTGCCGATTACAAAGAAAATTTGGCAAAGCTGATTGAAAAGATTAAATCATACGGCATAAGCCACGTTATATTGCTTGCACCCACTCCCTATGACGAAATGATGACCTGCGATGCCAAAAACCACGTGGGCTGGATGAACGGACTGCGAAATTGCGCCAAAATTATGGCTCAGCTGGCAGAGCAAAAGGGCTGCGAATTTTTCGACCTTGGCGGTCAAATGCTTGACCTGCTTAAGGGCTGCTATGCCGTTGGCAATAAAAATCCACTTATAAACGCCGACAGGGTGCATCCCACCCCTTTGGGTCACGCCGTTATGGCGCGTATTATTCTTGCTGCACAGGGCTTCGATGAGCTAAGCGTAACCCCGGCGGATATAGCCGATGGCAAGGCGTGCATTGCCATGAGTGATAAGGCCAAAAGCTTTTTTGAGGTTGCCGCCACCCTGCAAAAAAGGTGGACTGCCGATTGGCTGGTGGCCGACTTTTCACCCGACAAAAGCCAAGCGGGCAAGATTAAATTTATAAAAGAAGAGTATATGCTGCATCCCGAAAAATACGGAAATTACGAAAAATATGGCGAATATTTTATGTCTTTGGCTAAAGATTATGAAGCGTTGGTTTTGGCTGACAACCAAAATCGGGCCCGCATGGTTGAAGCAAACTTAAATTTGTTTGCAAGGTAAGCGGGCGGCAAAAATAAAATTTTAAAGGAATCGCTATGAAGATAACGGCGCAGATAATAGGTCTGCTTGCAGTGGCTACCTTTCTTTTAAGCTATCAGCAAAAAAAGAGAAAAAACATAATACTCTTAAACACCCTGTCACGCTGCTTATACATTTTGCAATATATGTTGCTTGGCGCTTTTTCGGGGGCGGTGCTTGACGTTTTGGGCGCGGTTTCCTCTGTGGTTGCAGGCAAAAAGCACAAGGGGTTCGTTAAACGGCACGCCAAGGCGGTGTTAATTGCAATAAACGGGGTAATAATCCTTGCCGGCGTGCTTATCGCCTTTTATAATAAGCGCTGGCTCGACCTTTTTCCCATTGCAGGCGTTTTGCTTCACACAAGCGCCTTTTGGATAAGCGATGAAAAGATAATTCGCCGCGTATCCTTGTTGGGCTCACCCTTTTGGCTGGTTTATAACCTTTTCAGTCAGGCCTATGGCTCTGCAATAGGCGACCTGCTAACAATGGGCTCTATTATCATTGCGATGATACGCTATAAAAATTCAGACGTTGAGCCAAGCTGACGTCTTTGTTAGGAGATGTTTTTAATGATATATACTGCTCAAACAAAAAAAGCACTCAGTTTGTGCTTTGATGCTCACAAAGACCAACGGGACAAAGGTGGCCTGCCTTACGTTTTTCACCCCTTTCATCTGGCCGAGCAAATGACCGACGAAGAAACCACCATCGTTGCCCTGCTTCACGATGTGGTTGAGGATACAAGCATCACCCTTGACGATTTGGCAGAAATGGGCTTTGGCAAGGTGATAGTTGAGGCGGTCGCCCTTATGACCCACGCCAAAGGGATAGATTATATGGATTATGTAAGAGCCATTAAGCAAAATCCCGTTGCAAGGGCGGTCAAGCTGGCCGATTTAAGACACAACTCCGACTTGTCAAGGTTGAATGTTGTGGACGAAAAGGCCCTGAAGCGCCGCGAAAATTATCTTGAGGCCATCGCGTTGCTTGAGGAATGAGAGAAGGATATGCAAAAAGAAGTGTCTCCCTTTCGTACCACCCTTCTTTTTTATTGATAGGGGTCTATCAGGGGGCCGTGGCTGTTGAGCCACTCATCGGCCTCCTGATAGCTCAGGGACTGGAACTCCTCCCCAATGCCCAGCACCACTGCCCTAAGGCAGGGTCCGTATGGGTTTTGGCTCTCCCTAAACTCTACCTCCCACGGCAGCTTAAAGGTGTCCACCACCGTGGTGCGGTCACCCGCGGCAAAGCGCTCACCTTTTTTTACTCGTGCGCCCAGCTGCTGAAGCACCGAGTGCCCGCCGTAATCGCAGGTGAAGGTTATGAAGCACTCCAGATTGGGATGGTTAAAATCCCGCTGGAGACCTATTGTGGTGGCTGTCTGGTAGTAAAACCAGAACCCACAATAGTCCTCAAAATCCTCTGCTGCGCAGGGGGTGGTGATGTTCGATATCACGTAGGATACCGAGGGTTTTCTGTTTTTGCGGCGCTCTTCCAAGCGCGCGCGACGTTCTTCTTGGGTCATATTTTTCTCCTTTTTTGCAAAAAGAAAAGGTCGCTTACCCATCTTTTTGCAAAGTTAAAATTTTTGCGTTTGGGCATAGTACACCCATACCCAAACTGTAAAATTCATTCTTTGCAAACGGACAAACAACCGTGACCATTTGATTTGTAGAGCACATTCTAACACACTATTACCCCCTTGTCAAGGGGTAATTTTAAAAATTATAAGCTGTAAAAATCCAAAGACAGCCAAAATTCGCTTAACTCATAAGGATAATCTTTAAGCAATTCGTCAAACTCTTCCTCGGTTATATCTACCGTTTCATCGGGCACAATTTCAAAATAGCGCACCTCATCCGTCTCGGGATCGTACATACTGTAAGCACCGCGAACAAATTGCAGAGTGCCGTCGGGCAGCAGCTTGTAAGTGCGAAAATCATTGTAGTCGGCACCGCTTGAGCTGTTGACGTATAGCTCTTTGTTTTGCGAAACGTATGCCCGTGACCGACCCCAAAAGGCGTCAACAAGCACCGGTTTACCCTCATAGCAGGTAAAAATGGCAGCGATAGAGCGATCGCGTCTAAGCCAAAACAGCTCGTCGATGCCGTCGCCGTTAAGGTCAAAAAGGGTATAGCCGCATTGCTCTTGCTCTTTGTCGGGGTGAAGGGTCCGAATGGAATCTATTACCATATTTGACCAGTGATAACCGATGTCATCGTTTTTGGCGGCGGCAATGGCTTGGCGCAGCTGCTCACTTATAAGAAGGTCGTGGGCATCCGTCCAACCGTCAAATGCTTCGTTATTCCGTATTTCTAAAATGATTCTGTAATCGGCAATAAGCTGCGAATAATCGCAGTCAAGAAGGGGTGCAGAGGGGCTTAAGCTTGAAATGGGTGCATTGGATGAAGTGCCGTATGAGGGGGTGTATGAGGAACTTTGCTGCGACCGGGGCGCAGAAAAATCTGTCGGCTCGGTGCAGCCAACGATGCAAAACAAAAGTGCGACGCAAAAAATCAGTGCTAATAGTTTTTTCATTCTCATCAGCTCCCGTCAATCTTTACAACAATCATTATAATGATTGTTGTTTGTCGAAACGCTTGAAAGCGCTTCGACAAGCCACTTTTTAAGCTGATATAGCAAAATTAAATTCTATGATTTAATTTTGCACAACATTCATTGCAATGGA
>JAZQSG010000264.1:0-2692 GCA_045630025.1 Acutalibacteraceae bacterium | reverse complement strand
GGTAACGGTTGCCGCTGTTACAACAAAAACAAATACTACTAATATGGCATTGAGTATAGTGCGCATTTTGTTAAATGATTGTGATAAAAGCCTGTTCGCCTTTGGCGATTGTTTCCTTAACCATTGCTGTAAGTTGTGTTTCATACTTTCGGCTTTCTGTTACCATACCAACGGCACTATTAATGCCTGGCAAAACGCACGCCTCTGTGTCGGCCACGCGGTTGCCTGCGTGTATTCTGATACTCGAAAAGCCTGGCACGTCCATTATTTCGATTAGTTCGCGGTTGAATTTCGGGCTAAAAACAATTTGCAGCCTATAAGTGCCTGTTGGTATTGCTGTTTGCTTTTTCACTTTAAGCCGCGCAATTTCGGCTATCGGTTGGCCCTGAAAAAGGTGTCTGTCGGGCGGCTCAAGTGAATTGCACAACTGTTGGCCGTTAACGTAAAGTTTGCCAATGGTGTAGTCGGCCTTGCGCCAGTTTCGCGTAATTAATACTTGCAGCATATTGTTAGGTGTTAGGTGTGTGGTTGTAGTTTGGTTTTGATTGGCGAATGATTTGCAACGAAAGGCTTTGCAGTTGGTTGCGCAAGTCGCGGTTTTCGGTGCGCAGGGCAAAAACTTCTTTGTTGCAACGCTCAATTTCGGCCTGGTAAAGGTCGATTCGCTTTTTGTTGTCTTCTACAATATCAATATAAATCTGCAATGATTTTTGCAGGTTTTCAAGGTCGCTGCCCTTCACTTCGGCCAGATACTTGCGGCGCGTGAATAAGAAGGTTACAAGGCTTGTAATGGTGCTGGCACCAAGCGCGATAGCGGTTGTTATTAGTTCGTTCATTGTTTTGGGGTGTTTGGTGTTGGTTATTCCTCTGGCTCCGTGTTTGCGTATTCGTCGGCCTGTGGTTCGGCGGGCACGTCGGCTTCGTCGATTTCTCGCCAATTTTCTGGACTGTCGCCAGGGGCTAAATAAACGTCGATAGCGTATGTTTGGCCGTTGGTAAGGCGTTTGCCTTCGGCAGCGTGCAAATGCGTGATTTTGATTGTTTCAGTTTTCATATTGTTAAAATTTTAGGCGGTTGCTAAAGTCCAGTTTTTGCCGCTCAAAATGCCCTGAATTGTTGCCTGTTCGGCGGCGGTTAGGGCGTTCCAGGCAACCGAATAGAATTTAATCGTTTGTGCAGACAATCCAGTTAAATCAGCCAGCCAATTCGCAACGTTCAAAATTGATTGGTATGTCAAATTCGGACCGCTTAAATCCATAGTAACTTTCAGTTTATTGGCCGCAACTGATAGATTCCGCACGGTGCGTGTTAGGCTTGCGCCAAACATATTGTTGCCGCCTCCCGTTGTCGATAGATTTTCAAATGTGGCATTCGGCATATTTATCGTATGCAGTTGCGCATTGTTATATTGACTAAACATACCTTGTGCATTTGTCACTTTTTCAAAAGTCGCCTGCGGCAATGATAATGTCGGCAATACGGCTAATACGTTGAACATATATTGTGCATTGGTAACATTATTGAATAGTGCGTTGTCAAGTTTTAGATTAGTTACTGAAATTAGATTGAAAAACATTTGATTAGCCGTTGTGACGGATGCGAATGTTTGCGTTGATAAGTCAAGGCTTGTTAAAGCCGTACAGCCAGCAAACATTTGCGATGCGTTCTGCAATAACGCAAAGTTCGCGCTCGATAAGTCGATAGATGTTGCACCCGAACAATTGAAAAACATTTGGTTAGCCGTTGTAACCAAAGCGAATGTGGCTGATGATAAATCAAAGGTATTAATGTACTTTAGCCCATAGAATAGTTGACCAACATTGGTGGCTGATGCAAATGTTTGCCCACTCTTTAGTGTGAACGTGTGTAGGTTGCCATTGTTGCCAAACATAGCAAAAGCATCAACAACATTGTCAAATCGTGCGTTCGGCAAAGACAATGAAAACATTGATTGACAATTGTTTATCATTTGGTAGCCATTAGTTAAACTTTCAAAGGTTGCGTTTGGCAATGATAGGCTCGTTAAGCCAGATGTTGTGAACATATTACGCCCATTAGTTAACTTGGCGAATGTTGCATTAGATAAATCAATCGAAGTCAGTGCCGTTTTGTTAAGGAACATTCCTTGTAATTCGGTTGCTTCTGCAAAATCTTCGGAAATTTCTAACGAAGTTATAGTATTGCCCGAATAAAATAAGGCACCACTTATGGCGTATATTCTTTTATTGCTATATGAGTATTCAAAGTTGCCACCACTATCAACTTCGCAACTGAATGAAATGATAGCATCGGGCGTTTGCGCACCATTTTGTATGAATTGAATGCGGAACGCTTCGCTGCCGTTCACATTTGTGCTGGTGCCGCGAATTACATACACCACAGCCACGGCGTTGGTGGTCCAGCCTTTGGCGTCGGCAGCGTTGTAAACTTGCTGTTGGTCGGCCTGGCTTAAGGCGTTCCACGCGGTGCTGTTGAACGTTACGGTGTGGGTGCCGCTGGCGTAGGTGTATAGGCCGTCAATTACGGCCAGCATTGCGGCTTTGGTGAAGGCTGCGCAGGCCGAAAGGTCAATATCGGGTTTCCAGGTTCCTGTTGGAATGGTGAGCGCGGCCAACGACGTGCAGCCTGCGAAACAATCGGCAGCGGTGGCAACGTTCGAAAGGTCGCAGCCCGTGAAGTCAACGGCCACAAG
>JAZQSG010000263.1:0-7566 GCA_045630025.1 Acutalibacteraceae bacterium | reverse complement strand
TGCCCGTTTCTGCCAAAACCCACCAGGGTATTGACGACCTGCTTGAAAACGTATTGCTTGTTTCTGACGTGCTTGAGCTTAAAGCTAACCCCGACCGTCGCGCAGGCGGTACCGTTATTGAAGCCCGTCTTGACAAGGGTCGCGGCCCTGTGGCTACCCTGCTTGTTCAGCGCGGTACCCTTAAAATTGGCGATATAGTTGTTGCCGGCACCTCTGTTGGCCGCATTCGTGCTATGACCAACGAAAACGGCCGCAAGCTTAAAGAGGCAGGCCCCTCTATCCCCGTTGAGATTACCGGTCTTGATACCGCTCCCAGCGCCGGCGATACCTTTGACGCCGTTTCTGACGAGCGTTTGGCAAGAGAGTTGGTTGAACAGCGTAAGCACACCGCTAAGGAAGAGCTTTGGGGTGCCGCTCAAAAGGTTACCCTTGACAACCTTTTCTCACAAATGCAATCTAACGAGCTTAAAGAACTTAACGTTATCGTTAAGGCCGACGTTCAGGGCTCTGTTGAGGCCGTTCGTCAATCAATCGTTAAGCTTTCTAACGAAGAGGTGCGCGTAAACGTTATTCACGGTGCTGTTGGTGCCGTTAATGAATCTGACGTTATGCTGGCACACACCTCTAACGCCATTATCATCGGCTTTAACGTAAGACCTGAAACAGGTGCACGTGATAACGCCGAGCGTGACGGCGTTGAAATTCGCCTTTACAGAGTTATTTACGACGCTATTGAAGATCTTGAAGCCGCCATTAAAGGTATGCTTGCTCCCAAAACCCGTGAGGTTGAGCTTGGTCGTGCCGAGGTTCGTCAGGTTTATAAGATTTCTAACGTTGGCACCATCTCGGGCAGCTACGTTCTTGAAGGTAAGATTGCCCGCGCCAGCTTGATTCGCGTTGTTCGCGACGGTATTATTATCGCCGACGACCAGTTGTCATCCTTGCGCCGCTTTAAGGACGACGTTAAAGAGGTTGCCCAAGGTTATGAGTGCGGTATCGGTCTTGAGAAATTCAACGACCTCAAGGTGGGCGATATCTTCGAATCCTACATCATTGAGGAATACAGAGAGGACTAATCATAATGGCAGGATACAGAATTGACCGTTTGTCATCCGACATTCAGTTTCAGCTGTCAGATATAGTCAGAAACCTTAAAGACCCAAGAGTTGCCTCTGCAATGCCCACCGTTATGCGCGTGGACGTCACTAACGACCTTTCTTACGCCACGGTTTACGTAGGTGCATTGCAGGGCTTTGAGGCAGCAAAAGAGGCCGTAAAAGGCCTCAAAAACGCCTCGGGTTACATTCGTCGAGAGCTTGGCAGCCGCGTAAAAATGCGCAAGGTGCCCGAGCTTCGCTTTGTTGCCGATAATTCTGCCGAGCGCAGCGCTCAGATATCACGAATTATTGACGGGTTTAAAAAGGATGAACAGGATGACTGATCTGAAAAAGGTTTGCGATTACCTTATACAAAATGACGACTATTTAATTCTTATGCACGGCTCACCCGACGGTGATGCCGTTGGCTCTGCATACGCTTTATGCAGGGCCTTGCGTGCTTTAGGTAAAAAGGCCGACTGCGCTTGCTGTGACCCCATCCCATCCCGCTACGGCTATATGCTTGAGGGAGTTGAAAATATAGGTCATAGCCCTTTACACGTGATAACGGTTGACGTAGCCGACCCCAAGCTGTTGGGTGGGTTGCGCCAAGATTATGAGGATAAAATAGAGCTTGTAATCGACCACCACGCCTCTAACGTTGAATATGCCGAATTATCCCTTGTGAAACCCGATGCGGCAGCTGCTTGCGAGGTTATATACCATGTGATTTGCGCGCTTGGTGTTGCCATAGATAAAAAGATAGCCGAATGTCTGTTTACCGGTATTTCTACCGACACAGGTTGCTTTAAGTTTTCCAACACCACTGCCGAAACCCACAGAATTGCCGCCAGCTTGATTGAGCGTGGCATCGATGCAGGCGAAATTAACCGCATTATGTTTGACACCAAATCTTACGCTCGCATTGAGCTTGAGAAAAAAGTGCTTGAAAATATGGAACTGCTTGACGGCGGAAAAATTGCCGTTATTGTTGTAACCGCCGAAATGCAGGCATCTGTAACTCAAGACGAGTTGGAAGGTATAAACGCCCTGGGGCGCCAAATTGAAGGCGTTGTGGCAGGGGTTACCATTAGAGAAAAAGAACCCAACCGATATAAGGCGTCTGTTCGCACTCACCACCCCGTTGATGCATCGGTAATTTGCAAAAAGCTGGGCGGCGGCGGTCATATAAGAGCTGCCGGTTGTGAACTGAAAATGCCCTATGACCAAGCAAAAGCAACCATTGTTGCTGCTGTAAGAGAGGAACTGTATAAGTGACGGGACTGATTTTGTTAGACAAGCCCGCCGATATGTCTTCTTTTTTGGCGGCCAAGCTTGTAGGTAAGGTCTTTGGCGAAAAAAGAGTTGGTCACACAGGCACCCTTGACCCTATGGCCACGGGTGTTTTGCCTATACTTTTGGGGCGGTCAACTCGCCTTTCGGGCATTCTTTTAGAGGCCGACAAAAGCTACGAAGCAGAAATATTGTTGGGCACCGTTACGGACACCTCTGATATTACCGGTAACGTTTTATCGGTTAACGACGTGTCGCTAACCCTTGAAATGGTTGAAAAAGCCCTTAATAAATTTAGAGGCGTTATATCCCAAAAGCCGCCCATTTATTCTGCCATTAAGCAAAATGGCGTACGACTTTACGAGCTCGCCCGCAAGGGTAAAACCGCCGATATCCCCAGCCGTCAGGTTGAAATTAAAAAGCTTGAGCTGTTAAGCTTTGAGGGCGATCGACTTAAGGTTGACGTTACCTGCTCTAAAGGCACTTACATTCGCTCTTTGGCCGTTGATATTGGCGAAGAGCTTGGCTGCGGTGCTACGCTAAGCCAGCTAAGGCGCACCTCTACCGGTGGATTTGACATATCGCGGTGCGCTACGTTAGACCAAATCAGAGAAGCTCCCCAAAGCTATTTAGTTGATGCAGGTGAATGTGTTGGCCATCTTAGTGCCGTAACGGTAACCGATAATCAGCGCAAACGTTTTTTGCACGGTGGCGAGCTTTTTATCGCCCGTTTATCCAACGCCCCCCAAATCAGCCAAGGCGAAATTGTGCGCGTATATGACCGTGCAGGAGCTTTGCTGGGCATTGCGCAGGCAGAGGGCGAAGTTATTAAAGTAAAATGTATTGTTTTTGAAGGTGATTAAGTGACGGTTACCGAAAAACTGTATAATACAGGTGGCTGCATTGCCGCTTTAGGCACCTTTGACGGTGTGCATTTAGGTCATTGCGCCGTTATAAAAAACGCCGCCAAGCTGGGGTTGCCCGTTGTTGTTGTAACCAGCAGGCAAAATCCTCGCCAGATAATTAGCGGCGGCAGCGGAAGAATACTTTCTGACCACCAGTGTGACAAGACCTTTGAAGAGCTTGGCGTAAGCGGAGTGGTTCGCCTTGACTTTGCAGATATAAGAAATATGTCGGCAGAGGAATATCTTGATATGCTTTGTAACGAGCTTGGTGCCGTTGGGTTTGCCGCCGGCTATAACTTTAGGTTTGGCAAAAATGCCTCAGGCAACGCTAAAACCCTTGAAGCTTACGCTAAAAAGCACGGGCTTGCTTGCACCATTTGCAACAGCATTGACGCCGAGGGCAGCTCGGTATCCTCTACACGCATCAGAAACGCCCTGAAGGAAGGAAATATGGCCTTGGTGCAAAGGTTGCTTAATCGCCCCTATTGCATCGATTTTGAGGTTGTTCACGGTGATAAAAGAGGCCGACAGATGGGATTTCCAACCATCAATCAGCCCTACCCCGATAATTTTGCTCTGCCCCGCTTTGGTGTTTATGCATCGGTTGTTAAAATTGGTGAAAAAAGCTACCCTGCCGTAACAAACATTGGCGTTAAGCCAACCTTTGGCAATCACAACGTTACCGCGGCAGAAACCCACATATGCGGCTATGAGGGCGACGTTTACGGTCACTCACCCGTTGTGTGCCTGCTGGAGTTTATTCGCCCTGAGTTTAAATTTGAAAGCATGAGCCACCTTACCGAACAAATTATGCAGGATAAAGCAACTGCAATCCGTATAATAGAAAAAACCGATGCTTAGCATCGGTTTTTATTTTTTGTTTTATCTTGCTTCAAGTCTACAAATTGGCACGCCCATATTGGTAAAGCGTCGCTCATACTCGGTCATAATGTTGCCCTCGTAGCCGCTGTTGGCCAAATCGTAGGTTACGTTTGACAATGCAAAGCCGCACTCTTCAAATTGGGTTATTGAAAAATCAAAGAAGGGGCGATTGTCGGTTTTTTGATAGATTGCTGCCCCCTCGGTCATAAGCGAGCGGTAAATCTCAAGAAAATGAGAATGGGTTAATCGGTGGGAAGCGTATTTATTTTTGGGAAATGGGCAGGAAAAGTTGAGATATATCAGGTCGATACAGTTTTCGGGAATCAGGCGTTTTAAATAACCCGCATCAGCATTAACAAACAACACGTTTTTAAGCCCTGCCTCAAGCGCCGCCTCGGCTGCCGTTACGATAACGTTTGCGCAGTATTCAACGGCAATATAATTGATTTCGGGGTGCATGGCTGCAAGCTGAAGCATAAAGCCGCCCTTGCCACATCCAACCTCCATATGTAACGGGGCCTTTCGACCAAAATAGCCGTCGAGGTCGATATAATCTTTTTGCTCGTCATCGGTAAAGCGCAGATTATCGCTGCGGTATACAAATATATTATTTTGTGCACCTTGGGCCAAGCGCTCCTCCAGGTGCTTCTTTTTTCTCATTCTCATAATATCACTCTTTATGGGTTATGCTGTTATCTCGCTATAAAATACATCCAATACAATCTCGTACAGTTTGCCTTGGTCGACGTACATTTCGGCATATTTTTCACCTGCTACAAGAGTACCGGGCACCGAAACGAATTCAAGCTGGGCACCGCCATCCATAAACACGGTTGACAGATATGCAATTCTTGATACGTCAAGGTTGTTGCAGGAATATTTATTAAGGGTGTTGTAAAGCTTAACGGGAGTGGTTATATCCTTTTTGGTGCGCTCTATCGCCTTGTCGGCAAAGGCCTTAAGGTAATCGATTTGGCGCTGCATACGGTTATTGTTACCCTCCAGCGTGGTTTTGCTGCGCTTTTGGATATAATCGAGGGCCTTTTGGCCACGTATGGTAACCATTTTTCCCGTGGGGTTCCAATTGGCATCATAACCGGGAACGGTTACGCCGCCTACATAGTTAGTAAGCACGGTAATTGCCGACCATTCCATACTAAAATAGGTGTTGATGGGCACGCCGTAAAGAAGGTGCGACACCGAGTTTGTGGTGTTTTCACAGCCACCTACGTCGCCTTGACCGTATGCATAGGCGTTGCAAATTTGCTCTTGCTTAATAGAGGCGTAGTTGCCATCTGCAGAAGCGGTGCGCACATCGGTCATAATATCGCGAGAAATAGCTATAACAGTGATTTTGCCCGTTTTGGTATCGATAGCCATAAGATACAATGCATCGGCCTGGCCGTTAACCTTGGCGGACACGGCCTCATCATCAACGCCAATAATCATAATAGAGGTCATATTTTCATTATAAACGTATTTTTTCCCATTGTAGCGCACAACACCGTCGTCATCAATATCGACCTCGTAGCCGCTAGGCGCGGTCATAGACTGGGTTGGGTTATCAAGCAGGGCCTTTTTGCCTGCAAACCACATAATGCCAAAGGTGCAAACTGCCGCCAAAACCAAGCTGAGCAGTAAGCACAGAAAGATGATTATTGCCTTTTTCCACCAACGGTTATATAAGCGCTGAAAAGGGCGTTTTTTGAAATTTTCGCCCTTGGGATTATTTTGTAAGCTCATCCTTTATCAATACTCCTTGCACCAAATAGCGATATCGCGGGTCGCTTATGCAGGTGCTTAAGGTTACAATTTGGTCATCGGCCGTAACCTTTACGCCCGAACGAACATTTTTTATCATACTTTGAGGATTGGTTGCAAAATCAAGATACTCCTGAAATACCGACATGTCGGTAAAGTCAAAAGAATTTAATATGTGTCGGTTATCGTAACGATATGCTGAAAAAATATGGTAGGTTTTAATATGGCCGGGAGTGTAGATTGTAAAATACTCATTTTCTGCAAAAAACTTGGGGTCGCGGAAATTGTGCAAGGTTCTGAACATTGTTTTGTTCTTCATATTATGGCCGTAAATTACCGTGTTGCGGTCGGTAAATTGGTTGCTGTTGTTACGCTGAATATAGATAGAGCCAGACGAGCTGTATTTGCGATCTATATTATGGGTAAGGTAATAGTCGTTATCTTCGCCCGGCTGACTTTGCAAAATAGGATAATCAACGTTTGTGTTGGGCACGGTTATCCAGCCGCACACATCGGGATTCTTTTCTTTAAGAGCAGCAAAATCGATAGGGTTATCGACGTAAACTATTTCGCTTGAAGTGGCAGACGACGCGCTTGAGGAAACGGGTTTTTTATACTCGTCTTGATCTATACCATCGCCACTAAACAGGCACCAGCACAAATATCCCAAAAGTATTACAAAAACGATTGCCAAAGCAATGGCAACAATATACCACTTCTTTTTACTCTTTTTCTCTGTATCCACATCGTCACCCCTTCTCATTAGAATACATAAGCCCTACCTCGACTGCATGCAGCAAAGGTAGGACTTAGATTAACATTTTATGCTAAAATTATGCGCGTGCCTTTTTGAAAGCGAAGCCAGCACCGGCAAGTGCTACGAGGCAAGCGATAGCGATAAGATAAACAACGTCGCCTGAAGGAGGTGAAGTAGGATCTTTATCGCCGTCTGAACCCTTTGCGTTGAAGTTAGCAACTGCCTTTACGTCGCTGCTAAGCTCGATAACTACGCGAGTGCCGGTAAGACTGCCCTCTTTAACAACGTAGTTGCCTTCGATGGTCCAATTAACGAACTTGTAGCCATTGGCGGGGGTTGCGATGATTTCGTAAACGTTTTCGCCCTTGTCAACCTTGTTAACAGAACCTGCGTTTGCGTTGTTGGGAGAAACCTCACACTCATATTCTGAGGGGATTACGGGGCTGGGAACAGCCATAGCGCAAACGGGCAAGCAGAATGCGAACACGAGTACTACTGCAATAACAGCTAATAACTTTTTCATATCTATAGTCCTCCATATATACATTAATCTATGGTTATATTATCATAGAAAAACGTTTTTGTCAAGAAACAAATAGACACATTTTTCTTTAATATACAAATAAATTTACGGTTAACAGCTTAATTCCAAATATAATCACAAGACAGTGTAAAAAATGTTTATTGCACAAAAAAATCCCACAGTCGGGTGACTGTGGGATTTTGTAAGTTATAGATTAGGCGTTAACCTTTTTCTTGCCAAGTACTACTGCAGCAGCAACTGCGCTGAGGAGCATTACGCAAGCGGGAAGAACAATGTTTCTTGAATCGCCGGTGTGAACGCCGTCCTTAGTAACCTTCTCGATAGAGA